>NZ_JBQDYQ010000003.1:0-251 GCF_052105255.1 Brevibacterium sp. | reverse complement strand
CCCGCAACACAAAGTCCGCCCACACGCCGACCCGCTTCTTACCCGAGACTGGGCGACCGCCATGCCCGGCACGGGGGGGGCGGCAAAGCACCCGCTGCCCCGCCCCTCCGTCTGTCCTAACGTTCTCGCCGATGACCATTCACGGTGAATGGAAAATGAACTCTGACGGCTCGCCGACTTCCGCAGTGAACAAAATGACCACAACTATGTGTGTGGTGAATGTTGCATTACCGTTACATTCGTAATACTTC
>NZ_JBQDYQ010000002.1:0-147827 GCF_052105255.1 Brevibacterium sp. | reverse complement strand
ATTCTTGAAGAAACTAGTCGTTGCCCCTTGACTTAAAACATAGGGGCACCCCCCCCCGTATGAAAAAAGATCCCCGAGGAGCGGATGCTCCCCGGGGATCTTGGTGGTGGCGCTTAGTTGACCTTCACGAAATACATGTCGCTCGGGGACTGGCCCAAAAACTCGATGGTGTCGTCGTCGGTGATCGTGCCGGCCAGGGACAGCTCGTTGTAGCCGTAGATGTCCACACCGACGATGGTGATCCGGTCGCCATTCAGCTCCCACTCGCATTCAGGTTGGATGTCCGCAGTGGGGGTCGGGCCGTCACGATCTGGGTTGTATCGCCGATCGAACCCGCAGGTGCCGTCCTCGCCGAGCACCATGACCATGGAGTCGTCCAGGGCGTCCTGATAGGTGCCCTCGAGGTTGTTGCCGCTGCAGCCGGTGAGCAGGGCGGTGGCGGCGATGGCGAGCGTGGTGGCGGTGATCAGGTGGCGTCGCATGGTGGGGCTCCTATGGGAGGAAGGGATCTGTCAGACATGCTACAGGCGCGTTTACGTGACAGTGCAGTAAACGCGCCTATAGCTCAGAGGTTGCGGAAGACGATCACGCCGCCGTCCTCGGCGTGCTCGACCGTGTAGTCCATGAGCAGGTCACGCGCCCACTGGTCGTAGTCGATGTAGCGCCGGACCTCGTCGGAGACACCCTCGAGCAGGCCGCCCTCCTCGAGCATGTGGTCGGCGTACTCGCGCCATGAGCACCACTCACCCTCGTACACGTCCTCGAACGCCTCGAGCGACGGGAAGTCAACCTCGCCCTCGGCGACGTAGCTGCCGGAGCGCACCCAGGCGAAGAGCGCCTCCTGCTGGTGCTCGGGCACCGAGGTGAGGACGCGGCCCCACTGGGCCGCGGTCATGGGGTCCATCTCGCCCGTGACCGGGATGCCCTCGTGGTCCATCACCCAGAGTTCCTCGTGGTCGGTCGCGTGACCGTGCAGCTGGGCCGGCGTGACCTCGTCGCAGTCTTGGGCGTCGTACCACCTGCCGACGAGATCAGCTTCGGAAAAGCACACGAGACAGCCAAGCCACGCGCGGGGCTCGGTGTGGCGGATGATGCGGGCACTGGTCGTCATGAGGTCCTCCTCGCTCATGAGCAGGTTGATCACCCACTCCTCAGGAGGTCTCCCGGGCCGCCGCGGCGGCCGGTGCGCACTACGGCAATGCGTTGATCGACTCGACAACCCGGACTAGATACTCAATCGATTCATGAAGATCCACATCTGAAACCGGGGCATTTACGTGGTTTTCGGGATGGTGGATGCTGTTGCGAACATACATCGGCAACGTAGCATCGAACCGCTCTAGACTGGGCGTTCGGATCCATACCCTGTCGACAGGAACACCGTTCTGCTTGAAGAACTCGTCGATTTCATTGTTGCCGGCAGCCTTACCGTTAGACTTAAGAGCCTCAAGATGGCGCTGAACCCAGCCGAACAGCTCATTATGAAACTCCACGCTATAAACACCAAAGGCGCGATAGTTTATCTCTCCCCAGGTTGGCTCACCTTGACCGAAAAGCCCAAACGTGGTCGATGAGTCAACGCGGCGGTCGCTACCCTTTCCGGTCAGGACCGTGAGGAGATGATCGTCGGAGTTGAACTTTCTAATCAGATACGGAGAGTGTGTGACAATGAATACCTGCTCCTTCTCTCCAATCTTGCTAAGAGCATCGCCGAGCCTCAACTGAGCACTGGGGTGTAGCCAAGTCTCGGGTTCATCTAGCATCAGGATCAACGGGGTGGCATTCTCCGCACCCCCGAGTGCTGCTGAGCGCGCGTAAAGCTGGATGAGGCCCAGCGCGACGGCTCGCTGCATCCCGGTCCCCTTGCCGCCGATCGGCGTCTCGCCCGCCCCATCGTCGACATGGAGAATCCCCTGCTTCATGAACACGTTCGCATCAGGTAGACCGAAGTCGAAGCGGTAGTTCGCTTCGCCATACTGCTCATCCACAAGATTCTTCAGATCGCTGGCGAGGCGTGTTGTCTCAACGGTAAACGATTCGGTTTCATCTGGACCGAAAGCTCTCTTGTGTGCATCCGAGAGATTCCTCCAAAGTTCAGTCTGCACGAAGCGCTGGAATGATGAGTCGAGGAGTCGACCAAGAGTTTTGTTGTTTGCAAAATCGATATGGTCACCAGGATGAGCGTCAGCCCACACTTCCTCAAAATCGAAGAGCGCTTTAACCCTCGCGTCTATACCGGTTACGTTTTCAAATTGCTCACGCTGCGGATGCCAGAAACAAACACCTTTGACGTCGACGCTACGCGACTTCTTACCCTGCAGAACCTCCCGATTCTCACTTGATCGATCCAGACGAAGAATTTTTTCCCCATCGGCTTCGAAGACAAAATCCTCCAGGACACGGAACTTCTCCCGCTTAACGAGCTCTTCGACACCACCAGCAATATCAACCTCCACGCGTGTTCGCCCAGTTCCATTCTTGCAATAGAAAGAGTCTGGCGTCCACCTCGTTTGAGAGGGGCCTTGAAAGGTGAACAACAAGGCTTCAAGCAACGTTGATTTGCCGCTATTATTGTCGCCAACGAAGAAGTTAACTCCGGGCTGAAGGATGAACCTATGCTCACCCATGAAGCTCTTCACGTTCTCGAGAGTCACACACCGAATGTACATATATTGACACCTTACCTTGTTGTAGATTCTCGCCTTCGAGAATCCTCGTCGGTAGCGCGATATCTAAGTAGCCGTCTACTAGAGGTTTGCGCGCAAGTAACTAGATCCTTCACGAGCCCAGCGGTTCTGTCTACCGAAGCGCACCCCGTGGGCCCTTCAGCCCTCCTCGAGCCGACGCAGGATGTTTGACAGCAGGATCACGGCATCCGCGGTGATGCCGGTAGTGGTCCGGTCGGCCTTCGGTGAGTGCTTCATCTTGTGAGCGAGAGCCGACGCCTTCTTGGTCAGCCCCCGCAGCTCCTCATTGGACTTGCCGGGCAGACGGTGTTCGATGTACGCGCCGATGCGGATGTCGGTCTTGTCCACCGGAGGCTCTGAGAGTCCTGGTGGGCAGTGCACCTCAGGGTCGTAGACGTGGGCGCTGAGCGCCTCGAGGACGCCGACGCAGCGGTTGCCCACGTCCTTGTAGTCCATGACCGTGGAAGCCGATCGGAAGCGCTGTCGGAGCTGTGCGATGTGGTCGTCTACGTCAGACCAGCCCAGGTCTCTATGCGGTGAGATCCCCTCGGTCAGCTCGCCGATGAACTGCTGCTCGTCGGCCTCGTCGAGCAGGTCTTGCACGGGACGGAACCACTTCTCCAGGATGTCCCGACGGGCCTGCCAGCTGCCGTATGCACCCTCGGAGAGCCAGTGGCTCTTGAAGGAGGAGAAATCGCGCCACGGAGGCTTGAACTCGATCCCTTGCCGCTGGAGGACGAGACGGAGCGTCCTGAGAGCCGCTCTCGCTTCCTCCTCGGAGATACGTAGGCCTGCCGGCTCGGTGCCGAACGCCTCGAACTCTTCCCTCACGAACCGCGTGAGCGACAGGGCTGTCTCGAGAGGCTTGGGGTCAGGGGCCGTGCCCTGTGCCAGTTGGGTCAGCAGCTCAGCGTTGAGCTCGGTCTCTTGTGAGTCCCAGGGGTTCCCCGTGTCGGGCGACTCCTGGAAGAAGTCGTCGATGCGCATGAGTCCATCATCGCTTGGACAACCCACAACCGGGCGGCGACGCGTCACCTATTGCGTACCTCAGTGCGTACCTGTCCGCTCTATCCAGGCATGAAGAAGGCCCCTGATCGGCGTTTCCGCTGACCAGGGGCCTTATCTGGTGCCCGCGACAGGATTCGAACCTACGACCTTCTGCTCCGGAGGCAGACGCTCTATCCACTGAGCTACGCGGGCAACGGTTGCAACTCTATCACCGTTGGGCACCACCTCCCAAAACGACACCGCGAGCAGTCCTCCGAGGACTGCCCGCGGTGTCGTGGGGCTGTGATCAGCGATGTTCGAGCAGATCAGGCACCCTTCATAGCCTTGCGGCCGGGCACGTATTCCCAGTGCCAGAGCTCATAGGAATTGCGCTTGGCCCAGTCCGGATTCTCCCACCCGAAATTCTCAGCGTTGGCGACGAGCCATTCGTACTGCTGGCCGGTTCCGTTCTGAGTTCCCGCGCCGAGGTCCAGTGCCAGGCCCCAACCGTGGTTGGAGGTTCCGGGACGAGCTGCGAAGCCGGGCTTGCGTGCGGCGACGGAGACCTGTGATTCCAGCGACCGGTAGGAGTCGGTGACTGCGAGGTCTTTGCCGGTGTCCTTCTTGAAGGCAGCGTTCATCTTCGCGAACGACACAGCCGCATCGGAGCGCAGCTTGTGGTTGCCCACGCCGATCTCACACAGCCATCCGTCGGGCAGTTCGCCGTTGCTCGCCTCGCCCTTCGGCGCAGCTTCGTCACAGCCGGGCAGAACGGTCTTCGTGATCGCGCGAGATGCCGCGTCGACCTTGGTCTGCTTGGCGCTCGGGGCGCCGATGGTCATCGAGGTCTTGTCATCGTCGTCGACCTTGATGTCGGCGGAGACCGATTCGGCGTTGATCGCACGTGGCTGGGACTGTGCGGCCGTGTCGTCGACCTTGACTTCCTGGTTGCCGCTCATGTTGCCGGCGACCATCACGGCAGCGATGGCGGTACCGGTGACCGAGACGGTGGCCAGAGCGGAGAATGTGGTGACCTGACGGCGGCGGACCGAGCGCAGCAGCGAACCGTCGGAACCGCGGTTGCCGAGCTGAGCCGCGGCCAGCGTCGACGTATGACCCGCAGGGGTCATCGGCCGAGAAGCCTCTTTGGCCATCGCTGCCCGTCGCGGTGAGCCCGCTGCTGCGCGGGCCTCGGCTGCCATCGCCGCGCGACGAGGTGAAAGGACTGCGGATGCGCTGTTCCGCGACTGCGATGTCACGGGATGCGAAGAGTTGATCGTCGAAACCTGCGAAGAGGCGTTCTGCTTCCGCAGATCACGTCGGCGGACCTGCGGCGCCTCGACGGTCGAGAGCTCACTCGACATAGTGCTCCATACTGTTGGTGAAGATTGTGCGGTGGAAGCCCTCTGCCGGGCGCCCGAAAGCTGATGTCACAACACTATAACGACATTGTTACAGAATGTCACCTTCAGTTCATTCACAGCGTGTGACCAGGACATTTCCTGACGATGCATGGTCACAGATCACTACAGGCGCCCTACTCCAGGTGTCCTGAATCACCGTTTCGTTACGAACCGTTACACACTCGGTCACGTTTGGGAGTTCGCGTCGAGCGGCACTTCCCACGAGCACAGACGCTGTCCGACAGCCGAACACATGGCCCCGCACACCGCCACAGCGCCGGGAGCGGACGCGACGCCTCGACGGCGGCCTCCCCGCAATCAGGAGACCGCCGTCGAGGCGAAAGGGTGAGCCGGGCGGATCGGCCGGCGCAGAATGCTCAGCGGCGGAAGTCGAATCGTCCCCGCTGCATCGCGTCCTGGACTTCGCCGACGAGCTCTTCGAGCACGTCCTCGAGGAACAGCACGCCGAGGACCTGCGCCTGCGAGTCGATGACGCGGGCGACATGGATTCCGGCCTTCTGCATCTGCGCCAGCGCCTCTTCGACCTCGTCATCGGCAGTGACCGTGAACAGGGGGCGGAAGCGCTTGCTCTGCACCGGAGCGTCGAAGGCCTCTTCGGTGTCCGCGTAGAGGACATCCTTGATGTGGAGGTAGTCCTGCGGATACCCGTCGTCACCGACGACGAAGTAGCGGGAGAAGCCTGTCTTGCCGACCAAGGTCACAAGCTCATTCGGGGTCACCTTGTCCGAGATCGTGACGAGTTCGGACATCGGGACCATGATGTCGGACGCAGTCTTGTCGCTGAACTCGATGGCCCCCTTGAGCAGCCCTGTGTCATCACTGAGCAGTCCTTCGCGCTTCGACTCGGCCACGATCGATTCGACCTGCTCGATCGTATAGGCCTCATTGACCTCGTCACGGGCCTCGATCTTGAACAGGTGGAGGACCCCATTGGCCAGGCCGTTGAGGGGGCGGATGACGAACCCGAAGACCCGCGCCAGGAACACCAGCGGTGTCGCCAGCAGCATCACGGCCTGGCCGGAGGCGGCCAGCGCCAGGTTCTTCGGCACCATCTCACCGATGACCACGTGCAGGTAGGTGACGACGCCGAGCGCCAGGACGAAGGAGATCGTCGAGGACAGTCCGGCGGGAATGCCCAGGCCCTCGAGGGGACCGGCTAGCAGATGGTGGATGGCCGGTTCGGCCACATTGCCCAGAAGCAGGGAGCACACAGTGATGCCGAGCTGGCAGATCGCCAGCATCAGTGACACGTGCTCCATCGCATAGAGAGCGGTCTTGGCCGCCGCGGAGCCTTCTGCCGCTCGCGGCTCGATCTGTGATCGCTTGGCAGCGACCACCGCGAATTCGGCGGCGACGAAGAAGGAGTTGCCCAGCAGCAGAACAACCAGCCAGACCAGTCCGAACCAATCGGCGCTCATCGAGTCTCACCTCCGGTTTCGGAACCCCCTGCGTCGGCGGCGCGCAGCACCACCCGGAGGCGTTCGATGCGTCGTCCGTGCATTCGTTCGACCACGATGCGGGCATCCTCTATGCAGACCTCGTCACCCGGTTCGGGGATCCGTCCGAGCTGCTTGAGGACGAATCCGGCCATAGTCTCGTAATCCGAGTCCTCCGGGATGTCGACCCCGATCGTCGACGAGATCTCATCGGGTCGCAGCTGACCGGGCACTATCCAGGAGCCGTCGCGAGCCGGTCGTGCCGCGACGCGCATCCGATCATGCTCATCGGCGACCTCGCCCACGAGCTCCTCGACGACATCCTCGAGGGTGACCACTCCGGCTGTGCCGCCGAACTCATCGACGACCACAGCCATCTGCAAGCCGGTGGCGCGCAGCTCCAAGAGCAGCGGGTCGAGGCGCTGCGTCTCCGGGATCTCGCGGACCTCGGTCATCAGCCCTCCTGCGTAGGCGTCGTCGCGGTTGCTCGGAGGCACTGCGAAGGCCTGTTTGACGTGAACGACTCCGACGATGTGGTCCTTGTCCTCGTCAGCCACGGGGAACCGGGAGAATCCGGTGTCCCGGGCCTGTTCGATGATCTGTCGAGCCGTGGTGTCCTTGTCCACTGTGGACATGCGCGTGCGCGGAGTCATCACGTCTTCCGCGGTGCGTTCGGAGAAGCTCAGCGTCCTCTCCAGCAGACCTGCTGTCTGCTCATCGAGCACGCCCTCTTCGGCGGAGTGCCGCACGAGTGAGGTGAGCTCCTCCGGGGAACGCCCCACCGACCCTTCTCCCTGCGGCTCGATGCCCATCGACATCAGGATCTTGTTCGCCGTGCCGTTGAGGACGGCGATGACGGGCTTGAAGACGAGCGAGAAGACGTACTGCATCGGTGCCGCGATGCGACCGGTCGCCAGCGGCACAGCGATGGCGAGGTTCTTCGGCACGAGCTCTCCGAAGATCATCGATCCCACGGTGGAGACAATGAGGGCGATGGTCAGCGCCAGCGGGGCCGCGAGGCCGGGGCCGACGCCCCAGGCCTCGAACAGCGGCGCCAGCAGCCTGCCCAAGGAGGGTTCCATGAGGTAACCGGTAAGCAGAGTGGTGATCGTGATGCCCACCTGCGCTGCCGAGAGCTGGGTGGACAGGTGGGTCATCGAACGCCGCAGCGTCTTCGCGCCGACGAGACCTTCTTCAACCGCCTTATCGGCTGTGTGGCGGTCAAGCGTCAGCAGCGAGAATTCGGCTGCGACGAAGACTCCGGTGGCGAGGATGAGCAGCAGTGCGAGGGCGAGGAGTATCCATTCCATCAGTGACTGTCCCCGCCGTTCGCTGTCTGCTCAGCAGAGCAGGTGAGGTGTGAGACCCTCGCGGGGTGAGGGTCGTCATCTGGGGCGCCGGCTTCCCGCCGGCCGGGACTGTCACTGTGCATGAGGAGATCTTACCAACTTCCCGACAGCGGTCGGCCCTCTTCGTAGCCGGCGGCGCTCTGGACACCGACCGCGGCCAGACGCGCGAATTCTCCGAGATCACCGGCCCCGGCATAGGTGCAGGAGCTGCGGACGCCCGAAGTGATGCCGTCGATCAGGTCCTCGACCCCGGGAGATTCAGGATCGATGTACATGGTTGACGAAGAGATGCCCTCTTCGAACAGTCCCTTCCGAGCACGCGCAAAGGCCGATTCCGCTCTGGTCCGGTTGGCCACGGCCCGAGCCGAAGCCATGCCGAAGCTCTCCTTGTACTTCCGGCCCTCTCCGTCGACGAGCAGGTCGCCGGGCGACTCGTGGGTCCCGGCGAACCAGGATCCGACCATCACCTGAGAGGCCCCGGCAGCCAGGGCCAGAGCGACATCGCGGGGGTAGCGGACTCCGCCGTCGGCCCACACGTAGGCACCCAGCTCGCGAGCCGCCTCGGCGCATTCGAGCACTGCGGAAAACTGTGGACGACCGACCGCAGTCATCATCCGGGTCGTGCACATGGCGCCCGGGCCGACTCCGACCTTGACGATGTCGGCGCCGGCAGCGACGAGGTCGCGGACTCCTTCGGCGGTGACGACGTTTCCGGCCACGATCGGCACCCCGAGCTCGGCATCGGCGATCGCCGACAGCGTGTCGAGCATCTTCACCTGGTGGCCATGGGCGGTGTCGACGACGAGGACGTCCGCACCGGCGTCGACCAGGGCCGCAGCACGTTCGACCGCGGCACCGTTGACGCCGACGGCCACGGCGATCTTCAACCGTCCCCGATCGTCGACATTGGGGGTGTAGATCGACGAGCGCAGCAGCGACTTCGGAGTCAGACTGCCGAGCACCGTGTTCTCATCGTCGACGACGGCGGCGAACTCGGCTCGTGAGTCCGTCATCGACTCGAAGAGGGACTCCAGCTGCGCAGCGTCCTCCCAGTCGACTCCGGAGGCGCGGATGACATGCGGTGAGGAGTTCAACAATTCCGCCACCGAGGTGAAGCGATCGACTCCGCGCAGATCCGCGGCATTGATGATGCCCTCGAGCCGTCCCGCGTCGTCGACGACGACGCCGAAGCCGTGCGGACGCTTGGCCAGCACGTGCAGGGCGTTGAGGACTGTGTCCTCGGGCGAGAAGCGCAGTGCGGATTCGAAGATCCGGTCGCGGCTCTTGACCCAGGCGATGGTCTCCTGCGCGGCGGTCAGCGGGATGTCCTGGGGCAGTACCGCCAGTCCGCCGCGACGTGCCATCGTCTCCGCCATCCGTCGACCGGACACGGCGGTCATATTCGCTGCCACGAGCGGCGTCGTCGACCTGGTCGGATCGGTCGTCGTGAGGTCGACGTCGAAGCGCGAAGTCAGCGCAGACGAATTCGGCACGAGGAAGACATCGGAGTAGGTGAGATCGGTGTTCGGGTCGTTTGAGATGAAACGCATAACACTATTGTCCATTAACTGCACATTCGATGGCACATCACGTTAGGCTTGGAGATGTCGTTAAGCAGCAAGTCTTGAATCAGGAAGTAGGCGATCAACGCCGTGTCCGTCAATACTCCGAACCGCACCGTTGAAGACTTCGGGTCGAATGAGTGGCTGGTCGAGGAATTGTATGAGCAGTACAAGTCAGACAAGAATTCGGTCGACCAGTCCTGGTGGCCCTTCTTCGACAAGTACGAGAAGAACGGCGGAGGCGCTCAGTCCGCTGCCGAGCCCGCCGCCGAGCAGGAGGCGAAGCCGGCTGAGAAGGAGACAGAGGCCAAGTCCCAGGCTTCCACCGCAGCGCCGGCGACATCCCGCGGAGTCACCCCGTCATCGGCCGAGTCCGAGACGCTGAAGGCCGAGTCCAAGTCCGTGCCGCAGGTCACTCCGAAGGAGACTGCACCGAAGCCCGCCCCTGAGGAGACGATCACTCCCCTGCGCGGCCCCGCGAAGCTCATCGCCAAGAACATGGATGAGTCGCTCGAAGTCCCGACCGCCACGTCGGTCCGGGCTCTGCCTGCCAAGGCGCTCATCGACAACCGGATCGTCATCAACTCGCACCTCAAGCGCACCCGTGGCGGGAAGGTCTCCTTCACCCACCTCATCGGCTTCGCCGTGATCCGCGCCCTGCAGAACTTCCCCTCGCAGAACGTCTCCTACGACGTCCGCGACGGCAAACCCGTGATGATCTCCCCTGCTCACATCAACTTCGGCCTCGCCATCGACGTGCCGAAGAAGGACGGATCCCGCACCCTGCTCGTGCCCAACGTCAAGAAGGCCGAGACGCTGACCTTCCGCCAGTTCGTCGACGCCTACGACGGCCTCGTCGACAAGGCACGACAGGGCAAGCTCACCGCCGACGACTTCGCCGGCACCACCGTCTCGCTGACCAATCCCGGCGGAATTGGCACCGTCCACTCCGTGCCGCGCCTGACCAAGGGCCAGGGCTGCATCATCGGCGTCGGCGCGCTCGACTACCCCGCCGAGTTCCAGGGTGCCAGCCAGCAGACCATCAACTCCCTGGCCGTGTCCAAGGTGCTGACCATGACCTCGACCTACGATCACCGCGTGATCCAGGGCGCCGGATCGGGCGAGTTCCTCAAGCTCGTCCACAGCTACCTGCTCGGCGAAGACGGCTTCTACGACGATGTCTTCGAATCCCTGCGCCTGCCCTACGAGCCGGTGCGCTGGGTTCCCGACGTCTCGGCCGAAGACCAGGACGACGTCAACAAGACTGCACGCGTCATCGAACTCATCGATGCCTACCGCACGCGCGGTCACCTCATGGCCAATATCGACCCTCTGGTCTACCGTCAGCGGTCCCACCCCGACCTCGATATCAATCAGCACGGTCTGACTCTGTGGGATCTCGAACGCGAGTTCCCCACCGGCGGGTTCGGATCGAAGCCGATGATGCCCTTCCGCAGCATCCTCGGACTGCTGCGTGAGAGCTACTGCCGAACCACCGGCTTCGAATACATGCACATCGCCGACCCGGTCCAGCGCCGCTGGTTCCAGTCGAAGATCGAGGTTCCGCATCAGGAGCTCACCCGTTCGGAGCAGGGACACATCCTCGGCCGTCTCAACGCCGCCGAGGCCTTTGAGACCTTCCTCCAGACGAAGTACATCGGTCAGAAGCGCTTCAGCCTCGAAGGCGGAGAGTCCGCGATCGTCCTACTCGACGAGATCCTCAACCAGTCCGCCGACACCGGCCTCGACGAGGTCGCTATCGGCATGGCCCACCGCGGTCGCCTCAACGTCCTCACGAACATCGCCGGCAAATCCTATGCGCAGATCTTCCGCGAGTTCGACGGAACCATGTCCCCCGACAGCGTCCAGGGCTCGGGCGATGTGAAGTACCACCTGGGCACCAAGGGTTCGTTCACCTCGCCGGCGGGCAACACCACCGGTGTCTACGTCGCGGCCAACCCCAGCCACCTCGAGACCGTCAACCCGGTCCTCGAAGGCATCGTGCGCGCCAAGCAGGATCTCGTCGACCAGGGTGAGTCCGGTTTCACCGTGCTGCCGGTCCTCGTTCACGGCGATGCCGCATTCGCCGGACAGGGTGTGGTCGCCGAGACACTCAACCTCTCCGAACTGCGCGGCTACCGCACTGGCGGAACGGTCCACGTCATCATCAACAACCAGGTCGGGTTCACCACTCCCCCTGCCTCGGCGCGTTCCTCGTTCTACTGCACGGATGTCGCCAAGTCGATCAACGCCCCGATCTTCCACGTCAACGGCGATGACCCCGAAGCCGTCGTCCGGGCGGCCCGCCTGGCCTTCGAATACCGGCAGGAATTCAACCGGGACGTCGTCATCGACCTCGTGTGCTACCGCCGTCGCGGCCACAACGAGGGCGACGATCCGTCGATGACCCAGCCGACGATGTACTCCCTCATCGAAAAGAAGGGTTCGGTGCGCAAGCTCTACACCGAATCCCTCGTCGGCAGGAAGTGCATCACCGATGAAGAAGCCGCCGAGGCACTCAAGGACTATCAGTCCAAGCTGGAATCTGCCTTCGCCGAGACCAAGGAAGCCGAGACCGGTTCCTACGACGGAGAAGCGTTCAACGCTCCCTATGAGCCCAGCGACATCGAGACCTTCAACGATGCCGAGACGGCCATCAGCGCCGAGACGCTGCAGCGCATCGGCGAGGCCTTCACCGAGATCCCCGAGGGCTTCACGGTTCACAAGAAGCTGCGGGCGCTGCTCGAGAAGCGCAAGGAGATGTCGGTCTCGGGCGGAATCGACTGGGGCTTCGCCGAGCTGCTGGCCTTCGGCTCACTGCTCATGGACGGTGTGCCGGTGCGCCTGGCCGGCCAGGACTCCCGTCGCGGGACCTTCGTCCAGCGCCATTCCGTGCTCATCGATTCGGTCAACGGCAACGAGTGGACGCCACTGCAGAACCTCACCGAGGATCAGGCCCGCTTCTGGGTCTACGACTCCCTGCTCAGCGAATATGCGGCCGTCGGCTTCGAATACGGCTACTCCGTCGAACGCAAGGATGCCCTCGTGGCGTGGGAGGCTCAGTTCGGTGACTTCGCACAGGGTGCGCAGACCGTCATCGACGAGTTCATCTCCTCCTCCGAACAGAAGTGGCAGCAGAACTCCGGTGTCGTCATGCTCCTGCCCCACGGCTATGAGGGACAGGGACCTGACCACTCCTCGGGCCGCATCGAGCGTTACCTCCAGCTGTGCGCTGAGAACAATATGACGGTGGCTTACCCGTCTTCGGGCGCCTCGTACTTCCACCTGCTGCGTCGCCACGCCTCGACGACGAACAAGCGTCCGCTCATTGTCTTCACCCCGAAGTCGATGCTGCGCCTCAAGGCTGCGGCGAACTCGCCGGAGGACTTCACCTCGGGCAAGTTCGAGGCCGTCATCGACGATACGGATGTCGATGCCTCGCAGGTCGAGCGCGTCGTCCTCGTCTCCGGCAAGCTCTATTGGGAGCTCAAGGCCAAACGGGAGAAGGACAACGACCAGAAGATGGCGCTCGTCCGCCTCGAGCAGCTCTACCCGCTCGACGAGGCGGCCATCACCGCCGTGCTCGATCGGTTCCCGGCCGGCGCGGAGATCGTCTGGGCCCAGGAAGAGCCGGAGAACCAGGGTGCATGGCCGTTCATGGCACTGCACCTGCCGCAGCTCCTCGGCGGCCGTGAGGTCAAGGTCATCTCTCGTGCGGCCTCGGCGGCCACCTCAACTGGGCTCAAGCACTTCCACGAAGCTGAGCAGAAGGAACTCGTCGACCGGATCTTCAGCCGGTGAGCAGCGACATCACCACAACCATCGCCGTGGTCGGCGGCCCTTTGGTCGCCGGCCACGGCGATGGTCGTGGCCTCGGGTGGGTCGGTCGAGTCACGGCGAGGACTCTGCCGAGCGTGCCGGAGCTCAAGGTGTATCCGCTGGCGGTGCCCACCGAGGATTCGGCCGGTCTCCATGCGCGCACGATCGCCGAGGCGTCTCTGCGTTTCACGCCCGACGGTGACAACCGTCTGGTGCTGGCGCTGGGCTCCGGTGACCTCGACTCGGGTCGTTCGGTGGCCAGGGCCCGCCTCGATGTCGCCAACATCCTCGACGAGGCGTTGGCTCGGAAGGTCTCGACGTTCGTGCTGGGTCCACCGCCTGAACACGACGGTGACCGCAACCGTCGCATCGCCGAGCTCAATGCCAGCTTCTCGGACGTGGCCAAGAGGCGCGGCATCACCTACGTCGACACCTTCACTCCCCTCCTCGGCCATCCTGTATGGCAGCGCGAGGTTGCATCGTCACGGGACCATCTGCCGGCGCAGGAAGGATACGGTCTGCTGGCCTGGCTGGTTCTCCATCGCGGCTGGTTCAACTGGCTGGGAGTCCAAGACATCCTCGGCGACAGCTGAGCCGGCGGACTGTGTGACCTGGGCCGACTTTGCTCTGCTCGGGTGATCATGAGACAATTGAGCGTCTATCAAAGGAGGGCACAATGAGCAAGCGTGGCCGTAAGCGTCGCGATCGCCGCCGTAGGAAGGCAAACCACGGCAAGCGTCCAAACGCATGATTCGCTGATACGTTCGGCGAAAGACGAAGGCGGGGAGAGATACGATTCTCTTCCCGCCTTCGTTGTTCCCGGAGCCCTCAGGCTCTGGTCGAGACTTGAGTCAGGAGTTCTGCTCCAATGCGATCCGCTGGCGGATCTTCTCTCGCAGTCCCATCGGGGCACGGTCGTGGCTGCACGAACGACGCACGAGCTCTTTGAGCAGCGCTTCGATCTCGTACTCGTCATGACACGACGGGCACTGTTCGAGGTGGATCGAGATCTCGCGGATCTCTGTCGTCGTCAGTTCTCCGTCCAGGTAGTGGTAGATGCGCATCAGTGACTCGGTCCTGACGCTTTCGCAGCATCCTTCGTCGCTCATTTCGCACCTCCTTCAGGACTCACGAAACCGCGCTCGGCGGCGTAGTCGGCCAGCATCTCCCGCAGCTGTCGGCGACCGCGGTGCAGTCGGGACATCACAGTGCCGATCGGGGTCTCCATAATCTCGGCGATCTCCTTGTACGGCAGTCCTTCGACATCGGCATAGTAGACGACCATGCGGAAGTCTTCGGGCAGTGCCGAGAGCGCTTGCTTGACGTCGGAGTCGGGAAGGTGGTCGAGGACTTCGAGTTCGGCGGAACGACCGCCGGAGGACGAGTGGCTGTTCGCCTGTGCGATCTGCCAGTCCTCGATGTCTTCGCTGCCGTGTTCCTGCGGCTGACGCTGCTTCTTGCGGTAGTTGTTGATAAAGGTGTTCGTCAGGATCCGATACAGCCAGGCTTTGAGGTTGGTTCCGGGCTTGTACTGGTGGAAGGCGGCATACGCCTTCGCATAGGCTTCCTGGACGAGGTCTTCGGCATCGGCCGGATTTCGGGTCATACGCAGAGCAGCTGCGTAGAGCTGGTTGACATATTCCAGAGCATCCCGTTCGAAACGCGCAGACCTCTCGGCGTCGGTTTCGGGGGCTTCTTTGACTGATTCGGTCATCGCAGTCAATGGTACGCCCGTTCTCTCCAGGACGGCAGTGGCGCTCATAGACTTCTCCTTCTGCCTGTCGACTTCCCGACGGGAGCACCCGTCGAATGGCTTCACCCCGAACAACATCGGACCGACGTCCCACTATTCCCACCTCAGCAGTTATGCTTGCCAGTGAGATGACCGCCACGTAGGAAGGACCACTGTGTCTCCCATCCGTCTGATCGCACGGCCCATGCTGGCCGCCGGCTACATACTCAACGGCGTCGAACGACTGCGCAAGCCGGAGGCAGCGGCCGCATCGGTCGGCCCGCTCCTCAACCAGGCCCGCAAGCAGGCCGACGTCCCCGTCGACGCAGTGACTCTCGCCCGCGCCACCGGTGTTGCGCAGGTCGCAGCAGGTTCGCTGCTGGCCATCGGGCGATTCCCCCGCTTCAGCGCTTCGATCCTCGTCGGCACCTATCTTCTCGACACCGTCGGTGAACGTCTGTCTGCCGACAAGACGACGTCGAAAGAGGAGAAGAAGGTGCGCAACGAACGCACTCTGCTGCGCACCTCGATGCTCGGCGGCGCTCTGCTCGCTGCAGTCGACACCGCCGGACGACCCGGCCTGTGGTGGCGCACCCAGCACGCGGCCGAAGACCTGTGGTCGAGCGTCGAAGACACCTCGAAGCAGGCCCTGAACGCACTCGGAGTTGACTGACATCTCCACCCACACTCCCCCGGTGACCGGCGACTGGCAGCCGCCGGTCGCCGGTTCCGCCGTCTCTGCCGCTGTCTCCGTTCCCGGTTCCAAGTCTCTGACGAACCGCTATCTCATCCTCGCGGCCCTGGCCCGTTCCGGCTCCGACCTGACAGGATGGCTGCGCAGCCGGGACACGCTGCTGATGGTCGAAGCCCTGCGCCGCCTCGGTGCCGTGATCGACGAAGACGGCGATGAGCTCCACGTCGAGCCGATTCCCTTCGCCGGTTCGGATGCGCACGCGCGCGATGGTGGGCCGGATTCTCCGATCACCATCGACTGCGGGCTTGCCGGAACCGTCATGCGCTTCATCCCTCCGCTCGCAGCGCTGACGGGACGTGACATCGTCCTCGACGGTGACGAGCAGGCCCGGGTGCGACCGATGTCCGTGACGATCGACTCGCTGCGGGAGCTCGGTGCTTCGATCACCTCCGCCGCCGGCACCCTGCCTATGACGATCCACGCCGACTCGCAGCTGCGCGGCGGCCACCTCGGCATCGACGCCAGCGCTTCGAGCCAGTTCGTCTCCGGTCTGCTGCTCGCCGCACCTGTCATGCCTTTGGGACTCGAACTCACCAACACTGCTGACACAGTGCCCAGTCGGACGCATGTGGACATGACGATCGAGGTCCTCCGCGATGCCGGCGTCGACATCAGCGAACCCGAACCCGAACGCTGGATCGTCGAACCCGGACTGCCGCGCGGCCTCGACGTCCAGGTCGAACCCGACCTCTCCAATGCTGCCGCCTTCGCCGCCGCAGCCGTCGCCACCGGAGGTTCAGTGACCATCGCCGCATGGCCCGCGCACACGACACAGGCCGGAGACGGCTTCCGCGAGATCGCCGAAGCCTTCGGTGCGACGGTGCGCCTCGACCGAGACGGACTGCATGTGCAGGGCCCGGAGACTCTCACCGCCGTCGACCTCGACCTGTCGGCGGTCGGCGAGCTCACCCCGGTGGTCTCGGCCCTCGCAGCGCTGGCCGAAGGCACGTCGCATCTGCGCGGGATCGGACATCTGCGCGGACACGAGACCGATCGCCTGGCCGCTCTGACTCGGGAGTACGGTGCCATCGGCGTCGACGTCGTCGAGCACGCCGATTCGCTGACGATCACCGGCACCACGCAGCTGCGCCCAGCACTGTGGCACACCTACCACGACCACCGCATGGTCATGGCCGGCGCCGTCCTCGCCCTGCGCAACGACGGAATGGTCATCGAGAACGCGGGCACTGTGGCAAAGACCCTCCCGGCCTTCACCCAGCTGTGGGAAGCCATGCTCACCGCCGGAGCCTGAGATGGCGAAGATCTTCCGCGATGAGGACTATCGTCCCCGGCCGAACCGACGCGGGTCACGCCCCCGGACGAAGAACCGTCCGGATCACAACGATGCAGTCTCCGGTCTGGTCACTGCCGTCGATCGGGGCAGGTACCGCGTCATCCTCGCTGACGACGACGGGAACTTCCGCTCGGCTCCCCCCTCGCGGAAGAAGGGGAAGCGATCTCGGCGGGTCGCCTCGGTGACGGCCGTCCGCGCCTCCCACCTGCGCAAGCAGGCGATCGTTCCCGGCGACATCGTCCGCCTCGTGGGCGACACCTCGGGGGCCGAGGGAACGCTGGCCAGGCTGGTGGAGGTCACCGAGCGGCAGACCTTGCTGCGCCGCAGCGCCGATGACACCGACCCGACCGAGCGCGTCCTCGTGGCCAATGTCGATGTCATGGGCATCGTCACCGCCACGGTGGACCCCGAACCCTCGTTCGGTCTCATCGACCGAGCCCTCGTCGCGGCCTTCGACGCGGGGATCACTCCCCTGCTCATCGTCACGAAGACCGATCTGCACCCGGCCACGGAACTGAGGCAACGGTTCGCTGCTGCCGGAGTCGACATCGTCGAATCCTCCATCGGCTCCGATGCCGCGGCGACCGATGACGCCGTCGCTCGGTCGGGCGCCGATGATTCGGTTGAGGCCGCGGCCGATCCCCACGCCGAGGTGGCCGAACACCTCCGCGGACGCATCAGCGTCCTCGTCGGCCATTCCGGGGTGGGCAAATCCACCCTGACCAACATCCTCGTTCCCGCCGCCGACCGGGCGACGGGCCATGTCAACGATGTCACCGGACGAGGCAGGCACACCTCGTCGTCGGCCGTGTGCCTGCCGTTGGATCGCGGCGGATGGCTCATCGACACCCCCGGTGTGCGCAGCTTCGGATTGGCCCATGTCGACCGGGAGACCCTGCTCTCCGCGTTCCCGGAACTCGTCGACGCCACGGCCGAATGCCCCCGCGGCTGCACTCACCTCGCCGATTCACCCGGTTGTCGCCTCGATGACTGGGTGGCCGACGGCAAAGCCGGGCCTGGAGGAGTCTCACGGCTGGAGTCGCTGCGCCGGCTCCTGCCCTCGACTGGATAGGCTGGAGGCATGAACGACCTCGACCTCGCGATCGAACTCGCCGATCTCGCCGATGCCATCAGTCACCCGCGCTTCCGGGCACAGGACTTCGCTGTCGAAACCAAACCCGACCTCACTCCGGTCACCGAGTGCGACCGTGCGGTGGAGAAGGCGATCATGGACCGCCTCACCGAAGTTCGACCCGCCGACAGCGTGCTCGGTGAGGAATTCGGGGGGCACGGGCAGTCATCGCGACGGTGGATCATCGATCCCATCGACGGAACGAAGAACTTCGTGCGCGGAGTGCCCGTGTGGGCCACGCTCATCTCACTCTACGACGGTGACCAGCCGCTGCTGGGTGTGGTCTCCGCTCCCGCCCTCGGACGCCGGTGGTGGGCGGAGATGGGCCAGGGCGCCTATGCGACCGAGCTCGGGTCCCCGGCCGAGTGCATCAGCGTGTCTTCGGTCGATTCTCTCGCCGATGCGTCCCTGTCGTATTCGTCGCTGTCGGGCTGGAGGGAACTCGGCATCCTCGATGAGTTCCTCGGCCTCTGCGATTCGCTGTGGCGCACTCGCGGATACGGCGACTTCTACTCCTATATGCTTCTGGCCGAGGGTGCTGTCGACCTCGCCTGCGAACCCGAGCTCGCGCTCTACGATATGGGCGCGCTCGTGCCCATCGTCCTCGAGGCCGGAGGCACCTTCACGAACACGGCTGGTGTGCCAGGGCCGTTCGGCGGCAATGCGCTGGCCAGCAATTCTCGCCTCCATGAAGCCGCACTCGATCGGCTCGGGCGTGTCGCCCCGGCTGAGGTGTCGTGATGCCGGATATCATGAGGGCCCCACTGTGGCATTCGATGGCCGATTCTGCAGGTCTGACGAACCCTGACGGGTCGATCGGTGAGACCATCTACGGCCAGATGACGAAGTTCGCCGCTGAGGTCGGCGCCGTCAATCTCGGGCAGGGCGCTCCGGGCACGGAACCTCCGGAGGCGCTCATCGCCGCCACGGCCGAGGCGATGCGAGCCGGATTCAATCAGTACGCCCCCGGTCAGGGCTTCCCACAGCTGCTCGAGGCGGTGGCCGCTCAGCGCGGTCGTGATTTCGGTCAGCGGGTGGATCCGGGCGAGGTGCTCTACACTGCGGGTGCCACGGAGGGACTGACAGCTGCGATCCTCGCGCTGCTGCCGCGGGGCGGCTCCCTCGTCGCCTTCGAACCGTTCTACGATTCCTATCCGGCGGCGATCGCCGCCGCCGGTGGAACGCTGCATACGGTGCCGATCCTGCCGGATGGCCATGGCGGGTTCGCCCCTGATTGGGATGTCTTCGATTCCGTCATCGCCGAGGTCGCGCCTGAGATCATCCTCGTCAACACTCCGCACAACCCCACGGGATTCATCTTCTCTGCTGCAGATCTCGCCCGGATCGGTCGAGCAGCCGCGGCGGTCGACGCATGGGTGGTCTCCGACGAGGTCTACGAACAGCTGGTCCTCACAGATCAGGGGCATGTTCCTCCCGCCGTAGCCATCGAGGATTCTGCACGGGTCGTCACGGTCTCCTCGGCGGGCAAATCCTGGAACACCACGGGATGGAAGATCGGCTGGGTCATCGCTTCCCCCGAGGTTCGTCAGGCCATCCAGACGGTCAAGCAGTTCCTGTCGTTCACGGCCGGCGGCCCGATGCAGATCGGGATGGCCGACATGCTCACCGGCGATTCGCTGTTCGTCGCCGAGAACCGTGCTTCGCTGCGGGCACGCGCCGAAGTTCTCGTGCCCGCCTGTCGCACGGTGTCGGGTGCCGACGTGTCCATTCCGCGGGCCGGGTATTTCACAGTGGTGGACTTCTCTGCGCTGACGGACCTCGATGCGTTCGAGCTCAACGTGCTGCTGGCCAGGGAATACTCCTTGGTCGGGATTCCCGTGCCGGCTCTGTGCAGGCCAGGCAGCCCTGCTTATGAGGCCTATCGGTCATCGATCCGGTATTCCTTCTGCAAGTCCGTCGCAGACGTCGACAAGGGCGCCCAGCTGTTCATCGCCCTCGGCGGGCATCTGCGGGAGCACCCTGATGCGCTGCGTCGGAGGGACTGAGTATCACTAGCTGTCGCGGCCGAAGCAGATTGAGTTCCTGATACGAGGGACGGCACGCGAATCGCCGCGCCGAGGGACATGAATCGCCGCGCCCTAATACGCCAGAAGGGGCGAACCGCATACGCGGTTCGCCCCTTCTGCAGCGGGCAGCGACGCTGCCCGCTGAGTCTGGCTCGGTGTCGGCGCACGCGCCGATCAGCAACCCAGATCAGGTCAGATCAGGCCTTCACGAGCTCGAGCTCGAGCTCGATCTTGACCTTGTCGGAGACGAGGAGCTCGCCGCCTCCGAGGACAGCCTCGAAGGACATGCCGAAGTCCTTGCGGTTAACGGTGGCGGTGGCCGAGAGACCGGCGACCTGGTTGCCGTTCGGGTCGGTCGCAACGCCGGCGAACTCGGTGGCGAAGGTGACTTCCTTGGTCACGCCGCGCATCGTCAGATCACCGACGGTCTCGAACTCATCAGGAGAGTCGGCCTTGATCGCGGTCGACGTGAAGCTCAGCTTCGGGTGTTCTTCGGCCAGGAAGAAGTCGCCGCTCTTGAGGTGACCGTCGCGCTGTTCGTTGCGGGTGTTGATCGAGTCCGCAGAGGCCTCGGCGGAGACGATGCTGTCTTCGAGGGTCTCCCCGACATTCACGCTGCCGGCGATCTCTTCGAAGTGGCCGCGGACCTTCGACACGCCTGCGTGGCGAGCAGTGAAGGTGAACTCCGAGTGGATGGGGTCGATGTTCCAGGTTCCGGCGGTGAGTCCCTGAGGCAGAGCAGTCATGATTTCTCCTTTTGGTTGAAATTTGAAGTACGAGAATTACTATAGTTCAACTTTCAATCATGCGCAAGCCCTCGAACTCGCCTTCCGGAAGTACTGCAATGCGGCCTCAGTCCTTGCAGGTGAACAGCAAGTGTCCATGTGGCGGAGGTCACCTGTCTTCGGTTTGGCCACCAGGTGACCCCTCGTGTAGAGTTAAGAACACGCCGCGGGGTGGAGCAGTTCGGTAGCTCGCCGGGCTCATAACCCGGAGGTCGGGGGTTCAAATCCCTCCCCCGCCACGATAGCGGCAGAACCCCCAGTCAGTTCTCTGACTGGGGGTTCTTCTCATTCACCGCACGCGTGCCCGATTCCCCGCCGACCGCTCGACTCAGCATCGACCGCTCACCTCATAACGCGGTACAGCGACGACAACTCGAGCGCTCGGCGATTCGCCAGTCGGCCCTGCCAATTCTGCTTGTGTGAGAACGGCAAACGCCCCTGGGATGTCCCAGGGGCGTTCGTCGCGGGAGGACCGAACCGGCTCGATACGGCCTCACAAGGCCGAACCGGTACTTCTCAGGGTCAGCTGCCCGAGTCGCCGCCTTCGTCAGCCGGCTCCGAGGCGGGAGCGGAGGAGCCATCGCCCGCCGCGTCCTCGGCCAGTGACGGATCAGCGGCCACGGCATCCTCGAGTGCCTTCTTCAGACGGTCCTGAGCCTTTCCGTACTCCGCGAAGTCACCGTCCTTCAGTGCGGCATCGGAATCCTCCATGGCCTGCTTCGCTTCCTGCAGCGCGTCATTGAGCGCCTTGTCCGGAGAACCGGAGTTCGAATCCTCACCCTCGCCGCCGGAAGTGGACCCGGATTCGCCGTCTCCGCTGTCCTCGGTGCCGGCATCGCCTGCCGTGGCTCCGGAGTCTCCCCCGAACACCTGGTCGAGCGCTTCGTCGAGAGTCGGAGCGAATCCGATGTCCTCGCCGAAGGCTACGAGCACGTGCTGCAGCAGCGGATACGAGGTCTCGCCGGCAGACCGGACGTAGACCGGCTGGACATACAGCAGGCCGCCGCCGATCGGCAGAGTCAGCAGGTTGCCGTTCTCGACTTCGGACTCACCCTGACGCAGCAGGTTGAGGCTGCGCTGCACATCCGGCTCGGTGTTGAAGTTGTTCTGCGCCTGGCCCGGCCCGGGCACTGTCGTGTTGCGCGGCAGCTGCAGCAGTCGCAGCTTGCCGTAGCCTTCGGCAGTCTCACCCTTCTTGTTTCCGGCATCGGCATCGGCCGAGAGGAAGCCGGTGAGATTGTTCCGCGACTGCCCTTCGGATGACCGAGCCGGGATGTACGAGCTCGTCAGCGAGAACGACGGCGACTCCTGGCCCGGCATCTGCAGGGTCATGTAGAACGGCGGCTGGGTGAGTCCGCTGCTCGCCTTCGTCGTCGGATCCGTCGGCAGCGTCCAGAAGTCCTGACCGGAGTAGAACTCACTGGCGGAGGTGACGTGGTACTTCGCGAGCAGATCGCGCTGGACCTTGAACATGTCCTCCGGATACCGGACGTGGCTCATCAGATCACCGGACATCTCCGAGGAGGACTTGATCAGCCCGGGGAACACCTTCATCCAGGTCTTGAGAACCGGATCGTCCTTGTCCCACTGGTACATGTCGACGGAACCGTCGTAGGCATCGACGGTGATCTTCACCGAGTTCCTGATGTAGTTGACCTCGTCATCCGGCAGAGTCGCCACCGAATTCGGGGCCGAGGCTGTGGTCGAATCCTCGGTGGCCTGCTGGAGCGGCTGCGGTGTCGAATAGGGGTAGTCCTCGGCAGTGGTGTAGCCATCGAGGATCCACTTGATCTTCCCGTCCACGACGGCCGGGTACGGATCGCCGTCGACCTTGAGGAAGGGAGCGAGCTTCTCCACACGCTCACGCGGGTGACGATCGTAGAGGATCTGAGAGTCCTCGTTGAGAGCGTCCGAGAGAAGGATCTGCTCGTCCTGGAACTTCAGAGCGTAGGCGAGACGGTTGAACACGTTGCCCACCGACGGTCCGCCGTCTCCGGCGAAGGTGCTGTTCACCTGACCGGAGCCGCTCTTCTCATCGGAGGGATAGTCGAGCTCGCGTGGAGTCGCACCCTTCGGCGCACCGACGATCGAGTAGTCCGGCGACGACTCGCCGAAGTACACACGCGGCTCGTATTCGGGGAAGTCGCCCTTCGGCGGGATGTCCGATTCCATGAACAGCGGTTCGCCGTCCGGATTGCGCTGGTTGCCGTTGGCCGCGACCACTCCGAAGCCGTGGGTGTAGACGATGGCCCGGTTGAACCAGCTCTGGTTGTTCACCGAACTCGGAGCCAGCTCACGCACGGAGATGACGGTATCTCGCATCTCTCCGTCGATGTCGTAGCGGTCGACATCGAGCTTCTGCGGGAACGAATAGTACGGGCGCACCTGCTGCAGCTGGCGGAAGGTGTCGGAGACGAGATTCGGGTCCAGCAGACGGATCGAGGCCGCGGTCTCGGCGTCCTTGCGCAGGTCTCCCTTCTTGCCGCTGGTGCTCGGCGAGTACGGTGTCACATCGATGTCATCGAAGTCGAATGCTTCACGAGTGGCATCGATGTTGTGCTGGATGTACTCCGACTCTTTGCTCTGCTGTGAGGGGTTGACCTGGAACTGCTGGAGCAGCGCCGGGTAGGCGATGATCGAGACGCCGCCGAGCACGATGAGAGTGAGCGTGGCGATGATCGAGATCCGCCAGTTTCCCTTCCACGCGGTGTAGACGAACAGCAGTGCCACCAGCACGGCCGCGATGGCGACGATCGCCATCGCCGGCAGGGCGGCATGGTCGTCGACGTAGGTGACGCCGGGGACGATTCCGCCGGCAGCGGTCATCCTGTCGTAGCGCGACAGCCACAGCCGACCGGCCTGAACGATGATGAGGACGGCCACGGTGATGCCAAGCTGCCACTGAGCGGCCTTCGTCAGGATGACGCCCTTCTGCTCCCCGGGACGGATTCCGCCGAAGAGGTAGTGGGCGACGAGTGCCGCGATGAGGGCCATGAGCAGAGCCATGCCCAGCTGATTGCCGATGAGTCGCAGCCCGGGCAGGACGAAGACGAAGAACGACTTGTCGAGGCCGAACTGAGCATCCCTCGAACCGAATGACGTCGAGTTGATCCACTCGAGGACCGTGTTCCAGTTCGCCGAGGCGGTGATGCCCGCGAGGACGCCGATAACCGCGGGAATCGCGAGCGTCGCAACCCGACGCAGCGGTTCGATGGCCTCGCGATAACGGTCGAGATTCTCCTGTCGCGGAGTCGTCGGCGCATAGACGGGACGATGGCGGTAGGCCAAGTGCAGGCTGAGCCAGACCGGAACTGCCATGAGGATGAAACCGCCGAGGAACGTCAGCCCGCGGGTCAGCCACATGGTGCGGAAGACCTCCGCAGCGTCGATCTGGCGGAACCACAGCACCTCGGTGTAGACCTGGGTGAAGGCGATGAAGGCGATCAGCAGGATCGCCACAGACACGAGGGTGAGCAGCAGCGGCGAACGTCTGGGCCGATTCGCCGGCATGCGTGCGGAGGTGGGTGAGGACGAGGTGCTCACTACTGCCCTTTCTCATTGTTGTCGGCACCGTCGGCGGGACACTTCGGCAGATCCGAAGTGTTGCCGGCGGCGTACTGCTCCACGGTGGTCTGCGCGTCATCGAGCGTGTCGATGCGCGCCACCGTGATCTTGGATTGGTCTGCGGCGGCCATGACCTCCGCACAGTTGTCGGCCGGTGAGAGGAACAGCGTCGCCCCCTTCGCGGTGGCCGCGGACACCTTCTGCCGAGCACCGCCGATCGGCCCGACCGCGCCGTCGGGGGTGATCTCCCCGGTGCCGGCCACATGCTTACCGCCGGTCATCGCACCGGGGGTGAGCTCATCGATGATGGCCAGAGCGAACATCGTTCCGGCAGAGGGCCCTCCGACTCCGTCGACATTGAATCTCACGTCGACGGGGAACTCGAAGTCCTGCTTCATCGTGATGCCGATCGCCTTGCGGTCGTCGACCGTTCCGGGAGTCAGACTGATCGTCTTCGTCTTCCCGTCGCGTTCGATGCCGAGCTCGACGGAATCAGACTCCTGCACGGTCCTGCTCATGATCTGCGCAGCTTCGGGGTCGGAGTCCAGCTTCTTTCCGTTGACCGACATGAGTCGGTCCCCCTTGCGCAGCTTGCCCTGCGCCGGAGCATCGGCGACGACCTCATCGACCGACAGATGCACGGTATACGCCTTGCCCATCTGCTCCATAGCGGCGGCGACAGCGATGTCCTGGCTCGAGGACATCTCGACCGCATTCGATTCGGTCACGTCCTCACGCGTGGTGTCCAGCGGGTAATACGCCTCCGTGGGCACCACGGTCTGGTCGCCGCTGATGAGTGCACCGAGCGCCTGAGACGCAAAGACGTCACGACCGGGACCGCCGCTGACGGCGACCGTGAGCATGTCGATGCGACCGGCCGTCGGATAGGTCTTGGCTCCCGAGACGCTGATCATCGGATCGCCCTGGTAGTCGCCGAGGGTGTTGAACACCGGCCCCGGCAGCTGAAACATATACGGAACCGGAAGGAGCACGGCAAGCGCGATGAAGACGTAGGTCAGGACGCCCGAAGTCGTGGCCAGACGCGGGGTCCGTCGTCGTCTGGTGCCGCGTGTCGGTGCCGGTGACGCCGGCACGGCCCGAGGGGCGTTCTCTGTCATGTAGTCCTTTCGCTGCACCGCCCCACCAGTCTAGTTGAAACCTCAGCATGAGTTTCACAGACTCCTTTCGCCCGGTGCGAACATCCTGCGAAACCCCCCGGAATTGGGAAGCTTCGCACAGTCGGAACCGTTAATGTTGATGTCAAACCGATTCTTAGGGGCTGTAGAACAATGACCGATGACAACAACAACGAGCAGAATCCGTTCGAGCAGATCTTCGGAATGCTCTTCGGCGCCAATGGTCCCGGATCCGGTCAGGGAGACGACAAGAACAGCTCGGGCATGCCGCAGGGCTTCTCGATCGATCCGGCGATGATGTCCACGATCATGAGTCAGATGCAGGGGCTCTTCGGCCAGGGCGCCGATCCGCAGGCCCAGGCCGTCTCGATCGCCGAGAAGGCCGTGCCGACCCCCGATCCCTCGGTATCCGAAGAAGCCGAGCGGGCGACGACCGATGCGTTCCGTCTGGCTGAGCTCTGGCTCGCCGAGGCGACCGACTTCTCCGTCGCCAATCGTTCAGCCCGTCCCCTGCGCCGCGCCGATTGGGTCAAGGAGACGATGCCCGGCTGGCAGAAGTTCGTGCTGCCCATCAAGGAGAACATGTCCTCGGCCCTGACCGATACGCTCGAGTCCCAGGTTCCGGCCGAGATGAAGGGCATCCTTGCGGGTGCTTCGTCGATGTTCGGATCGATGAGCGATTCGATGTTCGCCATGCAGATCGGTCAGGCCGTCGGAGCGCTGTCCGAAAGCGTGCTGACCGGCACCGAGGTGGGACTGCCGCTGCTCCCCCACGACACCGCTGTGGTCATCGAGAAGAACGTCGAGTCGTTCGCGTCCGAGATCGACGTCGATGCCTCCGAGGTCCGCATCTACCTTGCGGCTCAGGAGCTCGCCCACCTCGCGCTGTTCGAGCGTGCTCCGTGGCTGAGTGCCCAGGTCGAGACTGCCCTGACCCGTTATGCCCAGGGTCTGAAGGTCGACACTTCGCAGATCGAGGACATGGCGTCGAACATCGACCCGTCGAACATCTCCGACCTCAGCGACAATATCCGCCAGGGACTGTTCAATCCGCCGACGACCGATGACCAGAAGACGGCCCTGACGTCATTGGAGAATCTGCTCGCCGTCATCGCCGGCTGGGTCGATGTCGTCGTCTATGAGGCCTGCAGGCATCTGCCCGGTCGCGACCAGATCCGCGAGGCTCTGCGCCGTCGCCGGGCGACCGCGGGTCCGGCCGAGAAGACCTTCTCAACCCTTGTGGGCCTCGAGTTCAACCCCCGTCGCCTCCGCGATGCTGCCGCGCTCTTCGCGTACCTCGAGACGCAGGGCGGCGCCGAAGCCCGCGATCGCGTGTTCTCTCATCCGGATCTGCTGCCGACCACGCAGGATCTGGACGACCCACTGGGATATTCCGAACGTCGCCATGCCGAATGGACCAACGAATCGAGCATCGATGAGGCCCTGTCGCGCATCCTTGCCGAGGGACTCGAGGGAACCGGCGGCAATGACGCACAGGCGGCCGAGGGATCAGAGGATTCGGATTCCGATGCTTCCGAGTCGACCGACGATGATGGTTCCGACGGTCCCGACGGTCGCTGAATGATCGACCTCGAGACCGCCCGGCAGGAAGTCGATAGTGGGCCTCGGAATTCGTTCTCCGCGGCCTTCACGGAGCTCTTCGACCTGCAGGGCTCCGCGTCCCTGCGCCGTTCCGGCGGTGAGCACCACGTCACAGCCAGCTGCCTGGTCGTCGATCCGACTGCCGAGGCAGTCCTGCTCAACCACCACCGGAAGGCCGGGCTGTGGGGGCAGTTCGGCGGCCATCTCGAGTCCGACGATGCCTCACTCCGTGGTGCTGCGCGCAGGGAAGCGGAAGAGGAGAGTGGTCTGTACCCGCTCGATCGAGTCACGGCCACACCGATCGATCTGCATGTGCACGATCTGTCGGCCGCATTCGGGGCCTGTACCCGACATTTCGACGTCGTCTATGCGGCCCAGGCGTCGACAGACGATTCGCCACATGTCTCGGACGAGTCCTTCGACGTTGCATGGTTCCCGTTGGGCCGCCTGCCCGAGAACCTCATGCCCGATCTGCCGAAACGACTGCCCGGCCTCTTCCGCTCCGCCGCGGAAGCGCTCATCTCCCGCGGCTGAATCGCTCCCCGTCGCTGAAGCCCTCGAGGTAGAGTTTCGCCTCCGACTGCCGCGGATGCCGATCTGCCAACTCGTGGAATTCCTTCGAATGCGGGCCGATCTGCAGGTGGACGAGCTCATGGACCACCACGGTCTCCAACACCCAGCGCGGCACCGCCTGCAGTCGATTCGAGACGCGGATGTCACCCGTCGAGGTCGTCGTCGACGCCCATCTGCTGACATTCTGATTTCTCACCCAGCGGATCGACGCCGGCCGCAGTCGGCCGCCGAAATAGCGTCGATTCATCTCATCAGCCAGGTCGACGAGGTCGGCATCCGACGAATGGTCGCGAGCGGAGAGGCGATTGAACAGGTCCGTCAGCGACCGGATGTTGTGCTCGACGCTGTAGCGCACGGGAGTGCGCAGAACGTAGGTCTCGATCTCCTTTGAGACGGCGACGGTCTTCTTCCGCCTCGGCGATCGGCGCACTTCGATCTCGCCGCGCGCGATCGCTCGCAACACCTCTTCTTCGCTCCACTGCTGTGCTCTGCTCACTGAACCATCATAGGAAACGTCGCTGACACGGTGACAGCGTCGCTGGAATGGCTCTCAACACGGACGAGCTTCCGACCCTCGAGTTTGTGAGTTTCCTGAGCCTGTCGAAATCTCGGGGTCGAATCCCCCGTCCACAAGCGCCACGGCGATCGCCTGCCCCGCAGAACAGGAGCTGATCCGACCCCGGCGGGTGGTTATCAACAGCTATTCCGGCGCTCAAGGCGCCTTTCCTCCACAGACCGCGCGGCGATTCCCACAGCTTATCCACAAGCTGTTGACGTATCTGTGCATGACGATGCATTGACGCGGCGGCGTTTGCGGAATAAATTCTATGCTTGACCCCGGAAAACCCGAGGATGCGTGCGGAAGGGGAAGCCGCACGAGTCCTCGCGAGCGCCTGGGGCACTATGCGGCTGAGGGCATGTCGGGACACGTCCCGGCCTGTCCTCAGCCGTTTTTCCACAAGGTTATCCACAACTCGTGCCCTGCCGTGGCTATTCTGTCCCCCGTTCACTACCGTGGAAGTCTCCACGATGCCGAGGCGAAGGGGCCGAGATGTTCAGGATCTTTCCGAGTGTTCCCATCACATGGCGGTCGTCCTCATGCATCCAGTTCGGTGCCGAGGATTCTGTGCTCATCGATGGTCTGCTGCCTGGCGACACCGGTCTCATCGAAGATCTCCGCCTCGGCATCGGCTCGGCGCAGTTCTATGCGCGCGCTCAAGAGCTCGGGGTCGACCTCAGTCGGGCAAGCTCTCTCATCACGCTGCTCGGTGAGGCGAAGGTGCTCGTCCCCGACGATGCGGACACGGGTTCGGTGCCGAAGGGATCACCGGCGTTCGCCGCTGCGCGTACCTTCGATCTGTCGCCGGACCGCGTCTCACAGGTCCTCGGATCCCGGCCGGTGCTGGTCACCGGTCCACTGCGTTCCCATGTCGACGGTCAGCTGGCCGCACTCGGATTCGCCGTCGCCACGGCCCACCGTGTCGAAGAGCTCGACCTCATGACAGCTCCGCTGGTGGTCACGAGTTCGCATCTGGTTCCCGATCTCAATTCCGCTATGTGGCTCAGTGATCGCGAGGTCGATCACTGCCAGATCGTCCTCGGCGAGCAGTCTGTGGAGATCACGGGACTCATCCGTCCCGGGTCGACGCCGTGCTCGGTCTGCTCCTGCCTGCACAGGAAGGACCGCGATGCCGGTTGGCTCGCTCAGCATCCGCGTCTGCGCGCCCTGCCCGAACGGGAGAGCCTGAGCGATCCCGCAGCCCGGATCCTCGGCGCGGCTCATGTCGTCCAGATGCTTCGTCACGCTCTGCTGCGACCCGAATCGGCGCCGATCCGTCGCGTGGTCACCTTGGACATGGGAGAGGTCACAGACACCGGACTGAGCTTCCACGATCGCTGCCAGTGCCGCACACCGGTCCCCGACTTCGGGTCAGTCGCCGAGCAGGCTCAGTAGGGTGGTTCCGTAGAGTTCGAGCTTGGTGGCTCCAATGCCGGGGACTCGAGCAAGTTCGTCGAGGTTTCGGGGACGGACCTCCGCGATAACAGACAGCGAGGTGTCCGTGAGCACGAGGTACGGCGGCAGTCCCTGCTCCATCCCGATGCGCACCCTCCACCGGCGCAGACGGTCCAGCAGCTCGAGGTCGATGTCAGCGGGACAGTCGGAGCACCGCCCGACGGCACGATCGATCTGCGAGACCAACGCTCTATTGCATCCGCGACAGCGGTTGAGCGCCGCAGAGCTCGACGCCGCACGGCCGTCTCCCATCGACGGTCCGGTCTGACCGAGCTCGCCGAGGAACCGGGAGGACCTCCGCGGCTTCTGTGTGGAATCGAATCTGGCCAGTGACCAACTCATCCGCAGGTCTGTGCCGGCGCGAGTCAGTGCCACATAGAACAGGCGCCGTTCCTCGGCGATGGCTTTCGGTGTCTGGGCGTAGCTGATCGGCAGCAGACCCTCGCTGAGGCCGACCAGGTGCACGCTGTCCCACTCGAGGCCCTTCGCAGCGTGGAAGGACGCCAGAGTGACCCCTTCGATGTCCGGAGCGAATTGGTGCTCGGCACGGTCCGACAGGTCACTGAGGAAGACCTCCATGGGCACGGGGAGCTCCTGCCCGCGCTGGTGTTCCTCGGCGAGGTCGACGAGGGCTTTGAGCGACTCCCAGCGCTGTCTGCCGGCTCCGGCCGCGGGCGGCTCCCGAGTGAACCCGAGCGAACCGAGAACCTCCATCACGGCCTCGGGCAGACGCTGCCCACTTGAGGTCGCACGTGCGGCTTTGAGCATGAGCACGGCTTCTTTGACCTCTTTGCGTGCGAAGAAGCGTTCTCCGCCACGCAGCACATAGGGAATTCCGGCCGCGGCCAGCGCCTGCTCATAGGCAGGACTCTGACCGTTCGTACGGAAGAGGACCGCAATGTTGCGAGGCCGACGTCCGGCCTCGATCTCTGCAGAGATGGATCGCACGACACCGGCGGCCTCGGCTTCGTCGGTGGGATACTCCACCATGCGCGGCTGCCGGCCCACCGGGTTGTCGGTCCGCAGCGTCAGTGAGGTCCGGGAGGTGTGCCGCAGCAGATTGTTCGCCGTGGACACGATGGCCTGGGACGACCGGTAGTTGCGCACCAGACGAATGGTTCTGGCGTCGGGCATCGCCGTGCTCAGTGTCCCGAGCAGGCTCGCGTCGGCTCCCGCGAAAGTATAGATGGTCTGGGCGGGGTCGCCGACAACACAGAGATTGTCGCGGGGCCCCAACCATCGGGAGAGCACATCGAATTGAAGCGGCGAGACGTCCTGGAACTCATCGACGACGAAGTGCCTGTACTGGTCGCGGATCTCGGCTGCGATCGCCGGGTGCTCTGCCAGGACACCCGAGAGTACGAGGAGCACGTCGTCGAAGTCGAGCAGTCGTCCTCGGGTCTTCGCCTCTCCGTAGGCCTCGAAGATCCGCACCATGTCCTCGACGCCCAGCTGACCAGGGAGTTCGCGGGCCGCCGCCTTCGTCGCATAGTCGTCGACGCCCAACAGGGAAGAAGCTGCGTATTCGATCTCCGAGGCGACGTCTCTGGTCAGTTCCCGACTGGTCTCCATGCCGAGACTCTGCATGACCGAGCCGATGATGCCCGCCTTGTTCTCGATGATCCGCGGAAAGTCTCCTTCGGCGAACCGGTCCCAGAAGAAGCGCAGCTGGCGCAGTGCCGCGGAGTGGAACGTGCGGGCCTGAACTGCGGGGACGCCGAGGCCGCGCAGTCGTGAGCGCATCTCCCCGGCCGCCTTCGCGGTGAAGGTCAGAGCCAGGACGTGGTTGGCCGGAAACACCTCAGACGCGATTCCATAGGCGATCCGGTGAGTCATCGCGCGGGTCTTGCCTGTGCCGGCACCGGCGAGGACGATCACCGGTGAGTCGAAGTGGGTGGCGACGGCGCGCTGTTCGGAGTCCAGGGCCTCGAGCAGGGCCGTGGCCGAAGCGTTCATTCGTTGTCCAACCAGCTGTGCAGGAGCTGCCCGGCGATGGAGATCGTCGACGGGGCGCGCACTTGACCGTTCGCGATGGCATTGTGCAGCTCCGCTCGAGTGAACCAGCGCAGAGAGGCGATCTCCGCCTCGTCGGCGGCGAAGTCACGGCTGGGAGCAGCTGCCGAGAAGCCGAGCATGAGTGAGCACGGAAAGGGCCACGGCTGGGAACCCAGATATCGGGGATCGGTGACTTCGAGGTGGGCTTCTTCCCAGATCTCCCGGATCACGGCGTGTTCGAGGGTCTCACCCGGTTCGACGAATCCGGCCAGGAGCGAATACCGGTCGGATTCCCAGGCGGCGTTGTTGCCCAACAGAACACGTTCGACACCGTCTTCATCGGTGTTGACGATGACGACGATGACAGCAGGATCGGTGCGGGGAAAGTGTTCGCTTCCGGTCTCCGGGTCGCGGCGGACCCATCCGCCCATGACTGGGCTGGTCGGAGTGCCGGTGCGTGGGGAGAACCGGTGCGCACGATGCCAGTTTCCCAAACCGACGATCTCGCAGGCCAGGGAGACCTGGACATCGTCGAGGGCTTCGGCCAGGTGACGCAGCGGCAGCCAGATGGGTTCGGAGCTGTCGATGCCCTCCCCCGGTGCCGTCAGCAGGTCGGTGGCGTCCCTGGCGCGCGAGGCGTCCAGTCGGGCGTCGACATGGCTGCGACCGTCATCGTCCAAGGACACTCCGATATACCGAGTGCCGTGCAGGTCACGGCCGAGGTAGACCTCCGTCTGTCCCTTCGGCACCATCTGGCGGTCTGCCAGGAAGAGTCCCCCGCCGGCGACGAGCAGCGACCCGCGGTATTCGAAGACGGCCTGAGCTCCCGAGGCCCAGACCTCGCTGAGATCGCCGTCTTGGCCCCGAGTCAGATGGTCGCGATCGATTCCGTGACGGGCGAGGCTGATCGGCTGCACCGGAGGCAATGGTTTCATGCCCTCCACGATATCCCAGCGTCCTGACTCAGCGTCCGCGAGCGTGGGTACCCGACAGGTCGACGAAAGTCGCCTCGACAGACACGCTCGACGGCGAGTCCCGTGTCTCAGCCGAACCCAGGCGGTAGATTGGGGAAGGTGGATACCAAGGCGCTCAAGTTGACTGCGATCGCGGCGACGATGCTCGACGGCTTCGTCCCGACGACATGGACTCCCCTGCCGCCGCTCGACGCCGGAGTCAGAGTCCTCCTCGGCGACGACGATCAGCAGCTGGTCGCATCGGCCCAGACCCGGCTCGATCGCTCCGCGGACACCGGTTCGGCCGCAGAGGCCGGACGAATCTATGAGACCTTGTATCCGCATGCAGACTTCACCTGGCCGCGCCTTCGGGCCATCACCGAGGTGGACTCCGATTACTTCGACACTGCCACGCCGACGACGGTGACACTGGCCGATCCGCTCCCGGGCGCACCTCTCGGAGATGTTCCCATCGCCGATACGGCACGGGCCAGTTCATTCGCGCAGGCTCTGGCGACTCTGCATTCGGCCGCGCCCGAGCCCGTCTCCGATGCGGGATTCCCTGTGGAGGATCCCTCTCGGTCGCAGTTCCTCATCCTCGAACGACTCGATCAGGCGGCGAGCACCGGTCGAGTGCCGTCGTCTCTGCTCCAGCATTGGGAGGAGGAGTTCGAAAAGGTCGCACTGTGGCATTTCCTCGCCACACCCATCCACGGCTGTCTCGATGAGACGAGTGTCTACACCGATCAGGAACGGGTGCTCGCTCTTGCTGAGATCGGCCGTCTGCGCGTCGCCGACCCGGCCATCGATCTGGCCGCGGCATCGGCACTGATCGATCCTGCCGCCCTGCCGACCTTCTACGAGGAATACCGCAGCTCCCGGCCCCGCGCCGATGAGCACGTCATCTCCCGTGCCGAGCTGTTGGCCGAATTCGCGGTGCTCGACTGGCTGCTCGAAGCAGTCGACTCCGGGGATGAGACGGCCGTCGAGGACGCCGCAGCGCTCCTCACGTCGTTCGATGAAGTCCTGTTCGGCAGCGCATCCGATGGACCCACCTCTGCTCACGGACCTGCCACGGACTCCGCTTCCGGGCCCGTCGACGAAGCAGACGACGCAGCAACTCGGGGTTCGGCATCAGCGACAGCGGCAGCGGGTGCCGCTGCCCCTGATGTCGAAGCCGCGATCACGGAGACTGAGTCCGCCGACGTGTTCATTCCACGAGCTCAACCGACGGCCACATCGTCCGAAGATGATTCGGAGTTCGATTCCGAACCGGGCTCGCAGGTGAGGACCGAACCGACTCGGGACTCCGACGACCCGGATGTCGGCGACGACACCGGCAGCACCCGCTGATCTCAGTCGACGTCATTGGCTTCGAGCCATTCGACGACGTCGTCCTCATCAGGCAGATCGGTGAACCGCACAACCTCATCACTGCCGACGAAGTAGAACGTTCCCGTCACCTCGGTGATCTCCGGATGGACGCGCAGTATCGCGAACCGGTAGAGCGCGAGCTGCCATTTCATCACCTCGAGCACTGACGTCTCGGGTTTCTTCGAGGTCTTCCAGTCCACGACCTCGGCGTGGTCCCCGGTGATGAAGACAGCATCGATCTTCCCCGGTACCCGGAATCTGCCGAGGACGAGTTCGAACGACATCTCCACATGATCGGCTCGACGAGTCGCGAACTCGGAGGCTGAGAACGTCGCTTGCAGCCGTTCGATCGTCGCGGCGTCGATCGGTCGCACCGATTCGTCCTCGCCGATGTCGATGCTCGACTGACCGAAGTGCTGTTCAACCCAGGAATGGAAGGTCGTTCCGATCTCGGCTGCCCGGCTCGGCGGGGTCGGTATCGGGCGCAGGGTCTGCGTCCGGAAGCCCTGCGGGTCTCGTCGCCAGGCGACCAGAGCCGTGGCGGACAGGCGGTCGGGCATCGCCGTCGCGGATACGGCGTCGGGGCGGTCACCGATGCGCAGGGCCTGAGCAGCGTAGCGTCCGATCGCTCCCGGAACCTCGGCCAAGGACTCCAAGCTGACTTCGGTGCTTGCTTCCACCCAGTCTGCGGCTCGCTGTGCGGCTGCGACCTGCCTCGTGCGCGGTACCGGCCAGGGAGTGGTCTCGATGCGGTCCTCTGCCGATTCGTCTGCAGGTTCCGGAGTCTCCACCTCCAGCCCTGAGGCTTCGATCGCTTCTGTGAGGAAGGGCGATGGGGCATCGGGTACGGTTCGCGAACCCATCAGCTCCGCCCCGAGCCACAGATGCCTCTTCGCACGGGTGAAAGCCACATAGCCCAGTCGCCGCTCCTCCCCCACGTGCGCGTCGGCGATCCGAGGCCGGATGAAGTCTCCGATCCACTCGTCCAGCTCCTTCTTCGTCTCGAATTCGGCTTCCCGCAGATCGAAATCCACGAGGTGGGCGCGATCACCGCGCAGCGGGTACGGCAGCGCAGTGCGATCCATCCACCCCTCTTTGTCCCGCGGTTCGGTCGGAAAGTCCTTGACCACCAGGGAGGGAACGGCCACGGCGTCGAACTCCAGCCCCTTCGAGGCGTGGACGGTCATGATGTTGATCGCGTCGGCTGCCGTCGTCGGTTCGGCGACGCTCAGCGCATCATGGGATTCCATGAGGCTGAGCCAGGACAGGAAGCCCGAGATCGAGGGCTTGTCATCGGTGGCCGAGTACTGACTGGCAGCGGAGAGGAACGCGTCGACGGAGGCTCGGTGCAGATTGCGCAGCGAGTCGCTGAGTCCCCAGATGTCAGAGTCGATTCCGGTCTCGGACATCGCGGTGCGGATGATCGAGCTGACCGTGCCCGTGCCGGATCGGGTGGCGCGCAGCGCGCGAGCCAGACGGACCAGACGATGCAGCCCCTCGGTGCTCAGACCGGACCGCTGATAGTCGGCGACGAGACCCTTGTCCGCCCCCGTCCGAGCCCCCTGATCGAGGGCTCGCTGCACGTCGATGAGTTCATCGACGCCTTCGACGATCGTCGCCTGGTCGATGGCTTCGGCGACGACCTCCTCGGTGTCCGGCTCGGCGCGCTCCGACGCTCGTCTCTCGGTCTGGCTACGAGTGAAGGTCTGCAGACCCGCGATGTCACCCGCACCGAGGCCGAGCATTCGGCCGCTGATGAGCCTCATGATCTCGTCGCCGGCCATCGGATCGACCGCGGCCGTGAGCACCGCGCGCAGATCAGCGACGAACGGGTCGGTGAGCAGCCCGGAGGACCCGTGCACATGAACGGCGAATCCGGCCGCTTCCAGCGCCGCCGCCACCGGTGCGAAGTGCGCGCGTTTGCGACACAGCACGGCTTTCGACGATCCGGCGGGGACGGTGCCGAACCATTCCGTCAGGGCGCGCAGCCCGGTGGTGAGGAATTCGGGATCGTGGGCACCCGAGCTGATCTCGACGCTGACTTCGCCGTCGCCGGCACCGTCGCGGGCCGACAGCGGAGTCTCATCGCTGTCGTCGAGGCCGGCGGCGATGCGGTTGGCCACCTGGAGGATCGAGCGGTCGTTGCGCCAGCTTGTGCTCAGCGACAGAGACTCGACATCGCGGAAGTCCGCGGAGAACCGGACCATGTTGTCGGCACTGGCGCCTCGCCAACCGTAGATGGCTTGCCGGGGATCGCCGACCGCGGTGACGGCGGTGGAGGCGAAGAGGTCGCGCAGGAGCGTCAGCTGAGCCACCGACGTGTCTTGGAATTCGTCGAGGAGGACGATCTTCCACCGGGCTCTCTCGGCCTCCGCTGCCGCCGGCACCTCGTCGATGATGCGCTGAGCGAAACGCACCTGGTCCGAGAAGTCCATGGCCAGATTGCGTCGTTTCGCACGCATATAGGCGTCGGCCAGTCGAGCCGTTCGGATCTTCGCTTCGAGTTTCGCCCGTCGTCCGTTGGGATCGATGGGCTTTCCTTTGCTCGACACCAGAGCGGCCAGGCACTGCTCGAGATAGTCGGTGACCTCATCGACGTCTCTTCCGTGATCATTCATCTGCCCGGCCAGCGCGATGATGTCGGCGATCATCGTCTCGCGTGAGAAGTCGCCGGGGATCTCCTGCGGTGGAGTCGCATCGATGAGATTCCCGGCGATGGTGTGTGCCGCAGCGTCGTCGAGAAGGACCGTCTCGGGTTCGATGCCGATGCTCACACCGTGTTCGCTGACGATCGATGCGGCATAGGAGTTGTACGTCGACACGGTGGGGTTGTCGAGGCCGGGCAGGGACAGGTCCTGTCCGTGTCCGAGATTGTGCCGCAGACGGGAGAGGAGCACGCGAATGCGCCCGCCGAGTTCTCCGACGGCTTTGCGGGTGAAGGTCAGGCCAAGGATCTCTTCGGCAGAGACGAACTCGTTGGCGACCAACCACACCACGCGCTGCGAGATGACGGTGGTCTTTCCTGAGCCCGCCCCGGCGGTGACCTTCATCGACTGTGCGGGGTCGGCTTCGATGATCACCTTCTGCTCCGGACTGGGAGGGAAGGCCTGGGCAGGATCGGCTGCCGTGAGTTCGGCGAGCCGCTCGGCAGTGAAGCGCATCAGTTCTCCTCCAACATCTTCGGGCCGATCGCGGGGCACGACGAGCGGACGGGGCAGGACTGACATTTCTGCGGCTCCACCCGGGCGGGGAAGCTCGCGGCACGCATCCTGCCGGACACGTCGTCGATGAGTTCACGTGCCCAGTCAGGATTCTCATCGACGTCGAGTGCCGACTGCTCCCGGACTGTGCGGGCGGACTTGCGCAGGAACACGAGTTCGGCCCCGAAGGCGTGTGCATCGATCTCCTGGTCCTCACCGATGCGGATGGTGCCGGAGTTGATCGCTTCCTGGTACACACCCAGCTGAGCGTGCCGGTCCATCTCCTTGCCCGGGACGACGTTCCGTCCTGTCTTGAAGTCGACGATGCGCAGCCCGCCCTCGACTTCCTCGACCCGGTCGAGTCGACCGGTGACCTTCCATTCGCGACCGTCGGCGTCGACGCCTGCTGCATAGACCTGTGCTTCGACGCCGACCAGACGACCGGGGGTCGTCTTGATGTAGTCGCCGAGGCGGTCGGCCATGCTCATCGCCACATCGAATTCCCGCTCACGCTCCCACTCGGCATCGAATTCCAGAGACGCGAACTCCCCTTCCACGAAGCTGCGGATCGCGGAGGTCGGTCCTTCCGGATAGTTCTCGGCTGCGGCGTGGATGATGGTTCCCAGGTTCTGCGCTGTCGACATCGGGCGGTCCCCGCCGTTGCGGGTGAGGAACCAGCGCAGGGAGCAGTCGGTGAATGCTTCGACCTGGGACGGTGAGACGCGGACCGTATCGGAGTCGGTGAACAGCGGCTCGTTCGTGGTGATGTCCTCTGCCTCGCGCCACTGCGACGGTGGCTCGACCACTCCACCGGCATTCGACAGCGCCCGCATCAGGGCGGCCCAAGACTGTGTCTCGGAGTCAGGAGTCTCAGAGTCTTTCTGGTCTTCGGCAGTGCCGAGAGGCGAATCCGCCGATGCCGAACCCGAGGCCTCGCCATCGGCTGCTGCGGCCGAATGCAGCAGTTGGGCGCGGGCATGGGCGGCCATCTCCGGCAGCGTCAGCGGAGGAAGCTCATCCTCGTGGGTGATCGCATAGCCGTCACCCGCATCGGTGCCCTCGGCCGAGCCTGCGGCGAGCACGTCGAAGAACGGGGACGGTTCGGTCTCCGCGTCGGTGACTGCGGTGACGATCGCTCGTTGCTGGGCCCGGCTGAGCGCGGTGTAGAACAGCTCACCCTCTTCGCGCAAGTTCGTCCGTTTCGCGTGTGCGTGGTAGCCGGGATCGCCGGTGACCGTCTCACCCGAGTCGAGCACCGCCGTGAGATCGGTGAGACCGAGGATTCCGCCGCGCAGCTTCGGATTCGGCCAGACGCCGTCGTTGACCTCGGCGATGATGACCAGAGGCACACGCACATGGGCCAGCGACGACGGAGTTCCCACCAGGACGTGATCGGCGAACCCGGCGGTATCGGCCAGAGAGTCCTGGGCGATGTCCTGGTCGGCGACGATGCCGGCGAAGGAGCGCGCGGTGAATCCACCGCGGTCAGCGATCTTCTCGGCCAAGGCGAACAGTCGCAGCACCGAGTCGAGATAGCCGTCGACTGCCGATTCCGGGTCGCGCAGCGCTTCGGTCTGCCATCTTTCCGCGACGCCGGCTGCATCCCAGATGCTCCACAGCGCCTGGTGGGGGTCGCTCGTGCCGACCTCCGCCGCGGCGTGGAGCATTCGTGAGATAGTGGCGAGTCCCTGAGGGGACGATTCATCGATGGGGCTGCGCAGTGCCTGCGCCAGCGAAGCCGTGCTGCTGGGCGCAGGGAACCGCCTGCGGACGGCTCGACGGAAGCGGCGGATCTGCACGGGATCGAGGCGGACGTAGATGCTGCCGGCCAGCGTCAGCGCGAGTTCCGCGATCGATTCGTCATCATCGAAATCCGGAGTGGCCGACAGCAGGTCCAACAGCGGTGCGGTCGCCGGGTCGACGTTGAGCGGCTGCATCAGGGTCGCGATCGAGACCCCTGCGGCTCGCAGCTCGTTGGCGATCACACGTGCGCTCGATGAGTTACGGCAGATGAGGGCGACATCAGACCACGCGTGTCCCTGTTCGACGAAGTTCGTGATCCGCCGGGCCAGATACCGATGTCCGGAGGCGCTGCCTTCGAACACGTGCGTCTCCACGGGCGCCTCGGCCGCAGCCGCAGGTGGGGCCTCGTCCTCCTCCGGACGCGGGCGCGGCATGTGACCGGTCGACCAGCGAGTGGTGATCCTGGCCCCGAAGCCGTCGATGACCTTCGCCAGCGCTGGGTCGACATCCCACTGACGGTCGAGGACGACCGTCTCGAACGCCGCATCGTCCGAGGCTCGGTCGATGATCGACGCGTCCGCACCATGGAATCGCCCGGTCACCGTCTCGGGAGAGCCGAACAGAGCGATCGCACTCCCCCGCGCCCGCAGCTGTTCGAGGATTCCCCAACTGGCGGCGGGGAAGTCCTGAACACCGTCGGCCAGGACCACGGTGGGCACCCGATCGGGAGCAAAGGTCCACGATCGGCCGGCGGTCACCTCGGCGGGTTCACGGAAGATCTCGAAGGCGGCAAGCGCCAGCACGGTCGCGGAGTCGATGCCCCCGTAGCCGGGCATGGACATGATGCCCAGGTATTCATCGAGGATCTCGGCCACGGCCTGCCACCGCGGATCGGGGTTGTCTGCCAGGGCACGGTCGAGGGCTCCGCGACCGAAGTCGAAGACGTGCTCGGAAGTCTCGGACGACGCCTCCGGCATACGTATTCCGAAGTCGAATTCCATCACGCGGTTGAGCGCGTCGCGGACCTCGGTGCGGAAGGCAGAGGTCGACCGCACCTCGGCCGTGATCTCCGACGGCCACGCCGGGCCGCGGGAGCGACCGAGTTCGTGACCGGCGAGGAGGTCGGCGAGGAACACATCCTGATCCGCCCCTGAGATGAATTCGAGGTCGTCCCCGGTCCGCGTCGTATGTGCAGCACGGGCGATCCCGTAGGCGAATGAGGCCAGACTGCGGGCCGGAGCCGAGGACAGGACAGCATCGGCGGGCAGCTGGAGACGATTGCGCAGCACATCTGCGTGGTCACGATCGGGAGTGAGCACGAGGACGGATGCCGGCTCGACCGTCGCCACCAGCTGTGCATAGACCGACTCCAGCAGAGTCGTCTTCCCGGTTCCCGGTCGCCCGATGATATTCAGGCAGCCACCGGAGAGCAGAGTGCTGCCCATTCGCTGCGTCATCTCATCCATACTGGTATTCCATCACGGCCGACTGACATGAGACTTCCGGGACCGGAACCGGCGCGTCGTCGAAGCCAGCGCGCATGCCCGGAGCACGGCCCGACTTCGCGTAGCATTGAAGAATGTCGAGTCCACAACAGAGATTGCCCCGTGACCAGCGCCGCGACCAATTGGTGGGTGTCGCACGCTCCGTTTTCGCCACCCGTGGATATCGGACGACTTCGATGGACATGATCGCCGAGGCTGCCGGTGTGTCCAAGCCCGTGCTCTATCAGCACTTCGATTCCAAGCAGGACCTCTACCTGGCTCTCATCGATTCCTCGGCGGCGCACCTCGACTCCCGTCTGGCCGAGGCTCTGGGGTCGACCACCGATCCGCTTGAGCAGATCCACGCGACCTACCGTGCCTATTTCGATTTCGTGGTCTCACACCGCGAGGAGTTCGTCATCATCTTCAATTCGGATGTCTACGAGCCGAAGGCCGAGCAGAAGCTGCGCGCGCTGCGTGAGAGTTCGGCGACACGCGTCGTCTCGGCGCTGAAGAACTTCGCCCGCCTCGGCGACGATGAGGCGCAGCTGCTGTGTCGGGCTCTCATCGGCACCGCTGAGGTCGTCGTCAAACAGATCGACTCACAGCGCGGTATCGACGTCGACACGGCCGTCGCACTGCTCACCCAGATGAGCTGGGGCGGTCTGCGGTCGTTCGCCGAACGCTGAGTTCCCACCCGCCCCTCAGCCCTCAGCGGAATCCGTGGGGAAGAAACCCCTGCCTGCGGACGTTAAGCTGAGCACAGTCCAATCCGTCATCGGTCACCGAGCATCGGCACAAGGAGCACCATGGAAATCAAGATCGGCGTCAAGCAGACACAGCGTGAGATCATCGTCGAAACGGATGAGGATGCGAAGGCACTCGTCGCCCGCATCGAAGAGAAGATCCAGTCCGAGGGACTGCTGACCTTCACCGACACGAAGGGCCGTCAGGTCTTCGTTCCCTCCGCTTCGCTAGGCTACCTCGAGATCGGTGCCGAGACCTCGCGTCGCGTGGGCTTCAGCGCCTGAGTCGCACGCCTGAACACCAGCAGGGCCCCGGTCATCCTGGCCGGGCCCTGCTGCGTCCGCCGTGGATCACAGGTCAGCCGCTGGAACCTCCGTCCGCCGAATGATCGCGGGCCCGCCGTGGAAGCCGGTGTCGGAATGCGGAGTCAGGCGACGAGGCCGAGCGCCGACATCCGCTTCGAATGGTTCGACGTCACCGCCGGGATCAGTTCGACGACGAGATCTTCGTCGAGCCCGAGGAACGGGTCGGTGAGCAGACTGCGGGCCCGGCCCAGGGTCTCAGCGACGAGCTTGCGCCCCCACAGCGCCAATCGTGAGGCCAACTGTGTGTCGACGGCCACTTCGGTGGTCAGTCGATTGCGCGCATATTCGCTGGCACGTGTATCATCGAGAATTGCAATAGCCAGGCTGTATCCGGGCTCCGCGAGTTCGTCCACCGCCGTGCGGTAGAAATCACTCATGATTCCGTCGAAGACGAAACCCTTCATGAGGCTTTCGTACCAGTCGCGAGGACGAGTCCTTTCAGCCAGAGTGCTGAATGTCGGTTCGAAATGCTGACAGAGCTCGATCACATCCTGGCCCATCTGATCGATGTGCTGTGAGAGCTGTTCGAAGTTCGCGAATGACTGAGAGGCCAGCCGCGCCAGGATGACCTTGTCATCCAGATCCGCTGCGGTCGTCGCGTTTGTGGCCATACGTTCGAAACCGGTCAGCTCGCCGAACGCGACAAGCGCGAGCGTTGCAGCATCATTACCGGCCAATGAGACAGAATCGGGCATGGTTCAAGACTACCGGTTCGCACCATGACAAGCGCAGACGCGCTAAAAGGAGTTTGGAATATGGCGGAGACGGAAGCGGATTTCGCGGAACTGGGAGTCGCCGGACCGATCGTGGCCTCGCTGGCCTCGGCAGGAATCACCCACCCCTTCCCCATTCAGGCGCTGACGCTGCCCGTGGCACTGTCGGGAGCCGACATCATCGGGCAGGCGAAGACAGGCACCGGGAAGACCTTGGGATTCGGCATCCCCCTGCTCCAGCGCGTCATCGGCAAGACTGAGGACTCGTCGGTCACCTCCGACCCCGACTCGACTCCCGACATCGTGGGCGATGCCAAGGAGCCGCGGCTGCCGCAGGCCCTCGTCGTCGTCCCCACCCGTGAGTTGGCCAAGCAGGTCGCGGCCGATCTCGTCACCGCTTCGGTGCAGCGCGATATCGATATCATGACCATCTACGGCGGCATGGACTTCGATCCGCAGATCAACCGGCTGAAGTCCGGCGTCGACGTCGTCGTCGGCACCCCCGGCCGCCTCCTCGACCTCTATGGTCGCGGGATCCTCAAGCTCCACCGCGTCCGCACCGTCGTCCTCGACGAAGCCGATGAGATGCTCGACCTCGGCTTCCTGCCGGATGTGGAGAAGATCATCAACGCGGTGCCCGCGCACCGTCAGACGATGCTGTTCTCCGCCACCATGCCTGGCGCGGTCATCACCCTGGCCCGCCGCTATATGAATCAGCCCACCCATATCCGCGCTCAGGATCATGAGGATCTGTCGCTGACGGGCAAGAACACGACACAGTTCGTCTATCGTGCCCATTCGATGGACAAGTCCGAGCTCGTCGCCCGCATGCTCCAGGCCGAGGGCCGCGGTCGCACGATCATCTTCACCCGCACCAAACGCACCGCCGACAAGCTCGCCGCCGAGCTCGAGGATCGCGGCTTCGCGGTCAAGGCCCTCCACGGGGACCTCGGCCAGTCACAGCGTGAGAAGGCCCTGAAGTCCTTCCGCGAAGGTAAGGTCGACGTGCTCGTGGCCACGGATGTCGCCGCCCGCGGTATCGACATCGACGATGTCACCCATGTCGTGAACTACCAGTGCCCCGAGGATGAGAAGACCTACGTCCATCGCATCGGCCGCACCGGTCGTGCCGGCAATTCCGGTGTCGCCATGACTCTGGTCGACTGGGATGACATGCCCCGCTGGCGACTGATCAACAAGGCCCTCGGACTCGATTTCGACGAACCCGCCGAAACCTACTCGACGTCCCCGCATTTCTTCTCCGACCTCGGAATCCCGAAGGGCACCAAAGGCCGCCTGCCGCGCCAGCGCTCCGATGCAGAGGACGAGAAGTCCGCCGGAGAACGCAAGGGCCGCGGATCCGACCGTCGCGGATCCGGCCGCAGCCGTTCCGACTCTCGCCGAGGCGGCTCGTCCGAACGTCGTGACGCCTCGTCGGCAACTGGTGAGGACGGCCGCAAACCGCGTCGCCAGCGCAATCGTCGCCGCACCCGCGGCGGTAAGCCGGTCAACCGTGCGCAGGGCGGACAGTCGGGTCAGGGCGGCCCGGCGTCCGCCGACTCCAGCGAGGACTGATCCGTCCGCGGGCGAGACCGAGTCCCCGCACAACCCGACGAGGGGCCCGACCGCGTGGTCGGGCCCCTCGTCGATGTCGATGCCGGTCCTGCTCGTCCTCCAGTCTGTCGGACTTCTCGCGCTCGTGGCCGGTCTGTCGTATGGGCTCAGCCTTGAATGTAGTCGACCCCACCAGGCCGTGACGCGGCGCGTTCGAGCAGCTTTGCGAGCATATGGTCGGAGGTGACGTGCTCGCCGAGACGATTGGGTTTGCCCGTGCCGTGGTAGTCGCTCGAGCCGGTGATGATGAGGTCATGCTCATGCGCCAGCCGCCGCATCGCTTCGCGCTCCTGCGGAGGATTGTCCCGGTGGTCGACCTCGAGCCCGTCGAGGCCTGCGGCGATGAAATCGGTGATCGCCGAATCAGGGACCACCCGGCCGCGCATGGCCGCGCGCGGGTGAGCGAAGACCGAGACTCCCCCGGCTTCGCGAATGAGTCCGATCGCAGTGATCGGGTCGATCGTCGGCAGAGACACATGGTATTTTCCCTGGCTGGACAGAATCGACGAGAACGCTTCGGTGCGAGTTTCAACGACACCGGCTGCCACCAGCGCATCGGCGATATGCGGACGTCCGATCGTGGCGTCTTCGCCGGAGACCGAGAGCACCGCATCCATATCGATCGGATAGTCTTCGGCCAATCGTTCGATGATGAGGTGTGTGCGGTCGAGGCGGGCCCGCCTCGTCTCCTGCACGACTTCGGCCAGACCCGTATCGTACGGGTCGTGCAGGTACGACAGAAGGTGCACGCTGATGCCCTCGTAGCGGCAGGAGATCTCCATTCCCCGCACCAGTCCGAGCCCGTAGACTCGGGCAGCATCTTCGGCAAGGGTCCAACCGGCGGTGGTGTCGTGGTCGGTGAGTCCGACGACGTCGATGCCCTCCATCGAGGCTTCTGAGATGAGTTCGGAAGGAGTCTGGGTCCCGTCCGAGAATGCGGTGTGCACATGGAGATCGATGACCATGGTCACAGTGTATCTGCATCTGTCGTTCCGACTTCCACATGTGCACTCCATGTCACTCCACCCGTCTAGACTGGCGGCATGACAGAGCATAATCCAGAACTCGCAGACTCGACACAGCACCTCTCAGACCGCGTGAACAATCGCTCGCATCGACCGAATTCCACCGCCTTCCGCGACTTCGTCGCCTCCGGTTGGGATCGCACACCTCTCAATGCCGAGGCCCTCGCCGCCGCCGGTTTCACCCCGGCACGCCGGGATGCCGTCTCGGCAGCCTTCCCCGGTGAGCGGCTCGTCGTTCCCGCCGGCGGACTCAAGGTCCGCTCGAACGACACCGACTACCGTTTCCGCGCCCATTCCGCGTTCATCCATCTCACCGGCCTGGAGGCCGATTCCGAGCCCGACGCCGTTCTCGTCTTCGAACCCGAGGGCGACGGCCACGACGTGACACTGTACTTCCGTCCTCGAGCCGGCGCCGACACCGAAGAGTTCTTCTCCGATTCCCGCTACGGCGAATATTGGGTCGGACCCCGTGCCGACCTCGAGGCCATGTCCCACATGACCGGCATCGCCACGGCGGACTCCGCCACCGTCGATGACGCCATCACGAAAGATCTCGGTGCCATCTCCGTCCGCCTCGTCCGTCAGGCCGATGCTCGCATCGACGGAGTCATCGACCTCGCTCGCACCCAGGTCCAGGCCGATCTCGAGACGTCCGAGGCCGGAGATGCGGAACTGGCCCAGATGCTCTCCGAGCTGCGCCTGATCAAGGACGACCACGAGATCGCGCAGCTGCGCGAAGCCGTCGCCATCACCCGAGCCGGATTCGACAATGTGGTGGCATCGCTGCCGACCGCACTCGGACACCGCCGGGGTGAGCGAATCGTCGAAACCGCGTTCGAAACCGCTGCCCGCTCCGACGGCAATGGAGTCGGCTATGACACGATCGCCGCCTCGGGCAACAATGCCTGCACCCTGCACTGGATCCGCAACGACGGCCAGGTCCGGGACGGTGACCTCATCCTCGTCGACGCCGGAGCCGAAGCGGATTCGCTCTACACAGCGGACATCACACGCACCCTGCCCGTCTCAGGGACATTCAGTCAGGTGCAGGCGAAGGTCTACGATGCCGTGCTCGAAGCCTCCGACGCCGCCTTCGCCGTGGCCGCCGAACACACCGACCGTCCCGTGAAGTTCCGAGAGGTCCACGAGGCGGCCATGGAGGTCATCGCGACGCGTCTCGAAGAGTTCGGCGTGCTTCCGGTCTCCGCCGCCGACTCACTGTCGCCCGAAGGGCAGCAGCACCGCCGGTGGATGGTCCACGGCACCAGCCACCACCTCGGCCTCGACGTCCATGACTGCGCGCAGGCGAGAGCGGAGATGTACCTGGACGCCACCATCGAGCCGGGAATGATCTTCACCATCGAGCCCGGGCTGTACTTCAAGTCCGACGACCTGCTGCTGCCCGAGGAGTTCCGCGGCAATGGTGTCCGCATCGAGGACGACGTGCTCGTCACCGCCGACGGAGTGGAGAATCTCTCGGCCGACTTCCCCCGCACCCGAACCGAGATCGAAGCCTGGGTGCAGGGACGGGACCAGGTCCGCTGATGACCCCGGGTGCCGCCCGCAGGCCGGGTTCGGACGCGCGCTCCGGTCCGGTCCGCGGGCGCGGAATCCTTGAGATCCCCGGCATTCGCCTCGGTCATGCCGGTGAGCTCACCGAGACCCGCCTGACCGGGATCACCACCGTGTTGCCCCCACTCGATTCGACCATCGGCGTCGAAGTCCGCGGCGGCGGTCCCGCCACCCGTGAGACCGATGTCATCGCGCCGGGCACGCATTCATACGGTGCCGATGCGATCGTCCTCACCGGCGGATCCGCGTTCGGTTTGGGCGCCGTGTCCGGTGTCGTCGACACCCTCGCCGAGGCGGGACTCGGATTCCCCGCTCCCGGACTCGCCGATGCGGTCATTCCGCTCGTCCCCGCGGCCGCGATCTACGACCTCGGCCGCGGGGACGGTTCCCTCGCCCCGCCGCAGCCGGACGAGGGCACACAGGCGGCACGCGCGGCGCTCTCCGGCCGAACGGGCGAAGTCCGAGGCAGCATCGGAGCAGGCACAGGAGCTCGGTCCGGGTTTCAGACCCTGCGGGGAGGACTCGGTTCCTTCGCCGTCCGTCTGCCCAGCGGAACCACTGTCGCGGCTCTTGTGGCAGCGAATTCACTGGGGACGATCGGCACACCGTCGGGCGGTCTGTGGTTGGACCCGCTGCTGCGGTCGGTCGGTCTCGATCTGCCCGGGGTCCGCGGACTTCCCGCCGCACCGTCACCGGGTTCGGGATCCTCGGCGAAGAACACGACGATCGCGATCATCGCCACCGATGCGCGACTCGATCCGGCCCAGACCACACGGATGGCCTCGGGAGCACACGCCGGCATCTCGCGAGCCGTGCAGCCGTCGCACACTCTCTTCGACGGCGATACGGTCTTCGGCATCGCCACCGGAGCCCAGGATCTGCCCGCCGATCGTGACGCCGCCACCCGAGAGCTCGTGATGATCTCCGCGGCGGCGGCCGATGCGCTGAGTTTGGCTTTCCTCGACGCCCATGCTTCGGTGACACCCGTCGACAGTGCTTGGGGGCAGCCGCCGACGCTGAGCGAGATCGCACCTGATTTCACCTCGGAGTTCAACACTCTCTGATTACGGAGACGGGGCCCGCCGTTCGGCGGGCCCCGCTCCTCTCAGTTCTCCGCAGTTTCCAAGCGCCATCATCCGACGGCCACGCGGAGCTGCAGCTCCTTCTTCAGCGCTCAGTCGTTGCGAGCCGACTGAGCCTCTTCGGAGTCGAGACCCTTCGGGTCTCGGACTTCCTTCTTCTGCTGCGCATCGAACCCATCCTGACGCAGCAGCTTCTGCGATTCGGTCTTCGCGGCCGCCTCATCCTCGACCACGGTGAACCGGATCGACTCGGTGAAGTCACGACCGTAGCGGTCGGTTCCGGTCACCTCGGCGGTGTGGGTGCCCAGGTCGAGGTTCGAGGGGATCTCGGTCCGCCACAGGTGCGAGCTCGACTGGCCCACATTGCCGGACGTCCGCAGGTTCTGTGACGCCGTGTACGGATCGGTGTATTCCCAGCCCTTGGCCAGGGCTTCGCCTTTGCCCGGCTGAGTGTGCTCGGACTGCTTCGGCGCCTTGCCGTCGAAGCTGACCTCGACTCGTGCGTCCGAGGTGCCGGCGAGGAAGCTCGAGGTCAGCCAGGTCTCACCCTGCTTGAGGTCCTCGCGGGTGACGACGCGTTCGGAGATCTCCTTCGGAGCAGTGCCCTCCTTGTCCGCGTCCTGCCACTCCTGGGCCTTCTGCGCCCAGTCACGCCACTCTGGCGAGTTCACGCCGAGCAGCAGCTGATGGTGGTCGGATTCGCCTCGCACGGTGTAGCGTTCGCTGCGCGAAGCACCGTCGTATTCGAGGGTGAGCACGCCCGGTTCCGAAGCGTCCTGAGTGAACGAGTACGGCAGCCCGTCGGCATTGAGTCCGCCGGAGTACCAGTCGCCGGAGACGGCACCGGCGACGATCTGCGTATTCGGCAGCTTCTCGATCCCGGCTGCAGCCCATTCCTTCCGCGTCTCGCCAGCGACGAGGTTCTCCTGAGTGTGCGTGTGTCCGCCGACGGTCACCGCGTTCGGGTAGTCGGCGATGACGCCGTAGAAGTCCTTCGCATTGTCGACGACGACCTCTTTGTGCGTGAGGATCGGCGCGTGGGTGGCGACGACGACCTGCGCGTTCTTCGGCACGTTCTTCAGATCGTTCTCCAGCCAGGTCAGCTGATCCTGACTGATCTTCTCCTTGTACTTCTTCCGGTTCGCCTTGCCCTCGTATTCGATGCTGTCGAGGACGACGAAGTGGGTTTTGCCCACGTCGTAGGAGAAGTACGAGGGACCGAACTGGTCACGGAACGTGTCGAGGGCGTGAGCGTCGTCGACCGCGTCGTAGTCCTGGTCATGGTTGCCCGGGGCCACGCGCACGGGTCCGTTCATCTGGGAGTAGATATCGCGCAGTTCATCGTTGAGGCTGAGGTCGTCACCGACGTTGTCGCCGAGCAGAAGCACCCCGCAGGCCCCGTAGTCGCTGCGGTCGGCGAGGTCGCCGACGGCACCGTCGCGGGCGTAGCCCATCTCGGTCGTGTCATACGCCTGGGTGTCGGAGGCGATCGGGCAGTTCTGCTCGCCCTTCGCCGAGGCCTGCGATTCGATCATCGGGAAGTTGACGGCCTTCGGCGTGTCCCCGGACGGTTCGATGCCGCCGTATTTGAGGTCACCGGAGCCTTCGGGCAGGTGGTTGTAGCTGAACTGTGCGACCTTGTCCTCATCGACGGGAACCTGCCAGCCGGAGGGCTGAGTGATCGAGACGGTCATGTTGTCTCGCACGGTCAGCTCGTAGCGTCCGTCTCCATCCGTCTGGACGACGTCGACTCCGTTGCTCACCGCAACACCGGAGATGCCCTTCTCATCACCATCGAGCTTCGAGTTCTCGTTGACGTCGTCGAAGACCTGACCGGTGAACTTCTTCGGATCGTCGGCCTTGCCGCGGTCGACCTGGACGTGGCCTTCGTAGAGTTCAGCCGGTGCGTCCGCGGCCGACGCCTTCGTGGGCGAGAGAAACGGGGCGAAGAGCGCGAGCGCGGCGCAGGCTCCCAGGCCTGCGGCGGCGATGCGCGGGCGGATTCGTCGTGTCTGCATGGATTTCTCCTGTATTCGACTGTGGCGGGTTCTGCCGAGAGATGACCCTAGGGAGGCGGAGCGACAACGAGATGAAGCAGACAGGACGGCTTGATGAATAGGAGAAGAGTCCGGGTGGAACCCGACACCCAGTGCGTCCACCTGCGGCGAATGTGATCTGGATTCAATTCCTGGAAGCGACCACTGAAATCTCCACCCACCACGTAGTCTGAGACCATGAGTGGTCCACCGAAAAGAGTCTTCGTCGCTCGACTCGTCTCCGCCCCCGTGTTCGACCCACTCGGCGATCAGGTCGGCCGTGTCCGCGACGCTGTCCTCGTCTACCGTGCGACGATGCGGCAGCCCCCCCGTGTCATCGGCCTCGTCGTCGAGGTGCCGGGACGGCGACGTGTCTTCGTGCCGATGGGCCGGGTCACCGCAATCGATTCCGGTCAGGTCATCACCACCGGTCTGGTGAATATGCGGCGCTTCGAGCAGCGCGAGTCCGAGACTTTGGTGATGAATGATCTGCTCGACCGGCGCCTGCGGCTGCGGGAGGACAACTCACCGGTGCTCATCGAAGACGTCGGCATCGAGCAGCAGGTGAACAAAGACTGGGAGGTCACGCGCCTGTTCGTGCGGCGCGTGCCCGAACGCAGCGCCTTCGCCGCGTTCCGCCGCCGTGGTGAGACCAAGCAGATCGATTGGACGGACGCCGACCATCCGGTGGATTCCGAGGTCGACCAGGAAGCCACCCAGCTCATCGCCGCCTATCAGGACACGAAGCCTGCCGACCTCGCCGATGTGCTCTTCGAGATGAACTCGGCCCGGCGCCTTCAGGTGGCCCGAGCCCTCGATGACGAACGTCTCGCCGATGTGGTCGAGGAGCTTCCGGCCGAGACCCAGATCGAGATCCTCACAGGACTCGACACCGAACGTGCCGTGACCGTGCTCGAAGAAATGGCACCCGATGATGCTGCCGACCTCCTCGGTGAGCTCAGTGATGAACAGGCCGAACGGTTCCTGACGCTGATGGAGCCCGACGAGGCCGAAGATGTGCGGACGCTGCTGGCCTACGATGACGACACCGCGGGCGGCCTGATGACGACCGAGCCCGTGATCCTGACCCCGGAGGCCACGGTCGCGGAGGCGCTGGCCCATGTGCGTCGGGAAGACCTGCCGGCTGCTCTGGCCGCTGCGGTCTTCGTCTGCCGGCAGCCGGTGGAGACCCCGACGGGCAAGTACCTGGGTCTCGTCCACATCCAGGAGATGCTGCGCCATCCGCCGCACGAGGCGGTGGGCATCATGCTCGACACCGAGGTCGAACCGCTGTCGCCGGAGACTCCCCTCGGCGAGGTGGCGAAGCTGCTGGCCGCGTACAATCTGGTGTCGGTGCCGATCACCGACGACAACGATCGCCTCGTCGGTGTGGTCACCGTCGATGACGTCCTCGACGAGCTTCTGCCCGAGGACTGGCGAACCACCGGTCGTGACGATCGCAGCAGGGGGTAGAGATGGCCGTCGATGATTTCGAGATCCCGAGGTCGAGCAAACGCCGACTGCCGAGCTTCACCGTCTCCCCCGAGACCTTCGGCCGCGGAGCCGAAGCCTTTGCCCGGTTCATGGGCACTCCGGCGTTCCTCGTCGGGATGACGGTGTTCTGTGCCGTGTGGCTGCTGTGGAACACCCTGCTGCCCGAGTCGTGGCAGTTCGACCCGAGGTCGCTGAACTTCACTCTGCTGACCCTCATCCTCTCCCTGCAGGCCTCCTACGCAGCTCCGCTGATCCTGCTCGCGGAGAACCGCAGCACAGACCGGGACCGCGTCGAGTTCGAACACGATCGGCAGCGCGCCGAACGCAACCTCGCCGACACCGAGTACCTGGCACGGGAGGTCGCGGCGCTGCGCATCGCCATGCGTGAGGTCGCCACCCGCGACTTCATCCGCTCTGAGCTGAAAGATCTGCTCAAGGAACTGGAAGAAGAGAAGCAGGACGGCCACCGCGCCGAGGATCTCGACTCCCAAGCCTCGGAACAGCGCCGAGGCGACCCTCGAGGCGGATGACGAGACGCCCGCCGAAGCGGTAGTGTTGATGGCCCGGGAGCACTGTTCCGGGAAGGAAAGGACGTGGGCATGACTGGTCCCTCTGAGGGCGCCGTGAGAGAGGCGCTGACCGGGGTCATCGACCCTGAGATCCGCCGCAACATCATCGAACTCGATATGGTCGAATCGATCGACATCGAAGGCGGCAAGGTCACCGTCACCGTTCTCCTCACGATCGCCGGGTGCCCGCTGAAGGACACGATCACCAAGGACACGGAGGCCGCAGTGGCCCGGGTCGACGGGGTCACCGAGGTCGTTGTCGTGCTGGGCACGATGAGCCCCGAACAGCGCAAGGCGATGAAGGAGAAGCTGCAGGGCTCCGGCACCCGCGACATCCCGTTCAACCGCCCGGAGTCTCTGACCAAGGTCTATGCCGTTGCGTCCGGAAAGGGCGGAGTCGGCAAATCCTCGGTGACGGCGAATCTCGCCGTGTCCCTGGCGGAGAAGGGGCTGCGCGTCGGCGTCGTCGATGCCGATATCTACGGCTTCTCCATCCCCGGCATGCTCGGACTCTCCGGAAAGCCGACCCGAGTCGATGAGATGATCCTGCCGCAGATCTCCCACGGTGTGAAGGTGATGAGCATCGGCATGTTCGTCCCACCGAATCAGGCCGTCGTCTGGCGCGGTCCGATGCTCCATCGCGCCCTGCAGCAGTTCCTCACGGATGTGTTCTGGGGCGACCTCGACGTGCTCCTGCTCGATCTGCCTCCCGGCACAGGAGATATCGCGATCTCCGTGGCACAGCTGCTTCCCGCATCCGAACTCCTCGTCGTCACCACACCTCAGTCAGCGGCCGCTCAGGTCGCCGAACGCGCCGGATCCATCGCCACACAGACGAAGCAGGCGTTGGCGGGAGTCATCGAGAACATGTCGTGGATGGAGATGCCCGACGGCACTCGGATGGAGGTGTTCGGATCCGGCGGAGGTGCCAGTGTCGCCGAGAATCTCACCGCCACCGTCGAACGCGAGGTTCCGCTGCTCGCTCAGATCCCCTTGGACACCCGTCTGCGGGAAGGATCGGATGCCGGCACCCCGGTCGTTCTCGGCAGCCCCGAGTCTCCTGCCGCGCAGGCCTTCGACGCTCTCGCAGAGTCGCTCAAGCGACGCAGTCGGGGCCTGCCCGGCAGATCTCTGGGCCTGAGCCCGGTGTGAGTCGGCGCCGTCGCCTCGGCACTGTGAGATCACCCCGGGTTCAGGTGGATTCGGGGTCGAACGGCGCCGCAGCCCCGCGGTCGCGCAGGGTGGCCTGGGCCTGGAACCGTTCGATGGGTGACCGCTCCCGGGTGGGGGCCGCCTCGGTGTCGGTCTGAGTCGACGTTGCAGCGCCTGCGGACTCAGTGGGCGACGATTCCTGAGTTGCACGTTCCTGACGTTTGGATTCGCGGATGGCCGCATCCTCTTCGACGAGGGCCTCACGCACGATCCGGCGCGGATCGTACTGACGCGGGTCGAGCTTCTGCCAGTCCACGTCCTTGAAGTCGTCGCCGAAATCGCGTCGGACGTTGTCCTTCGCGCCTTCGGCCATGCGGCGCATCTGTCGCACGAAATCCCGCAGCTTCTGAGCGTATTCGGGCAGGCGTTTGGGTCCGATCACGACCAAGGCCACAACGACCAGAATCACCATTTCGGTGCCGTTGATACCGAACATGATCTCAAGTCTACCGTGGACGGCGCTAGCATCGACTCATGGTCAGCACAGGTTCGACAATCCGATCCCGCCGGGAGGCCCAGTGGACGAGATAGCCGTCGAACGGGTGCTGCGCATCGTCGAACTCGTTCCCGCCGCTCGTGTCGTCGCCTACGGCACGGTCGGTGCCGTCGCCGACTGCTCACCCCGCTACGTCGGTCGGGTGATGCGGGAATTCGGGTCGAACGTCACGTGGTGGCGAGTCGTCAACGCGGCCGGGATCCTGCCGCCGGAGATCTTCGCCCGAGCCCGCATCCACTGGGATGCTGAGGGCACTGCGCACTCACATGCGCGCGTCGAACGCGAAGCGTTCCTCGATGTCGACGAACTCGATCGGCTGTGGCGCGCCCACGGAATCGAACCCGAATGCGGTTAGACTTGGGAGAACTCAGCACCAGAAGGGAGGGGCCGGTTGGCACGCGAAAATGCAGGTGATCTCACCTTCTCGGAACAGTTCAACGGTCCCGATCCGCTGCTCGACGCCGCTCGCACCCATTCACATGAGTTCGGGATCGCGCCGGTCTCCCAGACCACGGCGAAGACCCTGACTCTCCTGGCGCGCCTCCTCACACCGGTCGCAGCTGTCGAAGTCGGCACCGGAGTCGGAACATCGACCCTGTCGCTGCTGCGCGGAATGCCCACCGCCGGGATACTGACGTCGATCGACACGAATTCCACGACCCAGAGCGCCGCGCGGGATCTCGTCGACATGGCCGGGATCAGACCTGGTCGGCTGCGTCTGATGAGCGGCCGCGCCGAAGAGGTGCTCAAGCGACTCGCCCCGTCGGCCTATGACATGGTCTTCATCGACGTGGAGCCGGGCAGCCTGGAGAGGATGATCGAGCCCTCTCTGCGGCTGCTCGACGCTCAGGGGCTGTTGGTCATCCACAAGACTCTGCTCAAGGGCGCCGTCGCCGATCCCGTCGATCGCAGTCCTCGCACTCAGGCTGCCCGCAGCTCGCTCAATCGCATCGCAGAACAGGAAGGCCTCGAACGGGTGCTGCTGCCCATCGGCGAAGGGCTGCTGCTTCTGCAGAAGGCCCGGTGAAGCGAGCACAGCAGAGACTTACAGGTAAGTCTCTGCTGTTCGTGAGTCTCCGCTCGGCCGTATGCTGCGGCCGTCGGCTCAGAGCCCCAGTGTTTGGGCGAGGGTGTCGTGGAGTCCGGTGGCTTCGTCTCTGCTGAGTTCGATCACCAGGCGGCCTCCGCCTTCGACTGGAAGCCGCATCACCATGCTTCGGCCTTCTTCGGTCACTTCCAGAGGTCCGTCGCCGGTGCGGGGTTTCTGGGCTGCCATATGGGCTCTTCCTTCCGTTGTCATGCAAAGACGGTTCACACCAGGTGGACCGAATGATGTACTTAAGATTATTCCATGATCCGCGCGTTCCCGGTAACTCTTCGCAACTCTTCCACCCTGCGGGCAGTCACGGCGCAGATCGGCTGACGGTCACGGAGGCAGGTCGGCGGGCGGAGTGAAGTGCCACAGATAGGCGACCCACACGATCTGAAGCAGGATACAGGCGACCAGCAGCACGGCCCGATAACCTCGTGAGCGTACCAGCGCCAGTGTCAGCGCCAACGGGAACAGCGGCAGCAGCAGCCGCAGGGTGGAGGTCTGCGGATTGAAGAAGATGAGCAGGTACAGCCCGTAGCCGAGGCAGAACAGCTGCAGCGTCCGACCCATATGCGCTCCCGCCGGTGAGAAGATCAAGGCGAGCATTCCGGCGACGACGATGACGAGCAGCACCGGTCCGAGCGGACCGATGAGGCTGATCGACCGGGCCACCCACTGGACGACGAAGCTGGTCTCGCCGGTGTGCCAAGCCGCCTCGGTGTCGGTATAGGCGGTCAGCGATCCGGTCGCCCACCACGCATGGATCGGGTGGATGAGTGCCGCTGCGCAGGAGGACACGCCCAGCGTCCAGGACCGGACCACCTCGCCGGTCGGATACGGATCGCTGCGGCGGCGAAGGAAGCGGTCGATGAGGTGGAAGAGCATGAAGAACGAGAACGCGACGCCGATCGGCCGCGACAGATCCATGAAGGCCACGACCGGGATCGCGGTGAGGTACCGGCGCTCGACGACGAGGAAGAGCGCCGTCGCCTGCAGCAGAAGGGTCAGAGATTCGGCATATCCGGTGGAGAAGATCGCGGCGGGCGGGAAGAACATGACAAGAGCCAGTCCCGTCAGCGCCTGGCCGGCATCGACGTACTTGCGGAAGAGGTGGAGGATGACGATCGACGCCAGCCCCGCGGCGATCGTGGACGCGATCGGCGAGATGACCTCGTAGCTCAGCCCCGTGAGGTCTGAGACAGTGGCGACGATCGAGGGATGCAGCGGATAGAACGCCCATTGGTTCTCCGCGACAGATCCGGATTCGTCGACCGGCAGAACGCGAGGATACCCTTCGTCGGCGACACGCACGTACCAGCCGCCGTCCCAGAAGTTGAGGAAGTCATTAAGCGTCGTCGTCACCGGTGACGACGACCAGTTCGCCGGGTCCTGACGTTTGAGGACCGCGGCGAAGATCGACATGCTCACGACGCGGGAGACGAAGTACACGGAAACCGCCTGCAGCCACACGGGCAGGCTCATGAACAGAGCGCTGAGGCGGCTGCAGCGCGAGGAATCGAAGACTTCGGGGGCGAGGGTGATTCCGGGCAGATCTGGGGGGCGACTCATCGTGGTCCGGCAGCCGTTTCCGGTCCGTCAGAGGCAGCTGCGGATTCGAGTTCGATCAGGCGTGCGCGCAGCATCGACATGGCCTCGTCGACGTCGTCCATCCGGTAGCCGCGCAGGGCGGGCCGGAATCGCACCGATTCCAGGTCCTCGCCGGTGAACTCCGCAGGCAGCCCGGTCCAGCGCTCTTCGGCCTCGTCGATGGTTTCGGAAGAGAAGACGTTGAAGGTCGCTGCGACGACGAATACGAGGACGAAGACCGCGGCCGCGACACCGATGACAATCCACAGAGGCATGCCCCCATTTTCGCATAGGCGCCTGCGCGGAATGCTCAGCGCAGGCCGCGCACGGTGTGTTTCGGTGCCGCTTCACCGGTGATCGCCACGGTCACGTCGATCGCGTCGGCAGTGGCTCTCACGTCGTGTGTGCGGATCAGCGCCGCTCCCTTCTCGATGGCCAGCGCGGTTGCGGCGATCGTCCCGTACAGTCGATCCTGTGGACCGACCTCGCCGATGGACTCTCCCACGAAATCCTTCCGTGAGATCGCCAGCAGCACCGGGTAGCCGGTGGCGGTGAACCGTTCGAGTTCGCGCAGCAGCCGCAGCGAATGGTACGTGTTCTTCCCGAAGTCCGGAGTGGGGTCGATGATGATCCGGTCTTCGCGGACCCCTGCCGCACGGGCCGCCTCGGCGAGCTCGATGACGCCGGAGACGGTGGAGTCGACGACGTCACCGGCCTGCAGACCATAGCGGTTGCGGTGGGCGTCGGTGCGCGGATCCAATCCGCCTGTGTGGGAGCAGACGATGCCGACATCATTCCGGGCGGCCACCTCGGCGAGCTTCGGGTCGACCCCTGCCCAAGTGTCATTGAGCAGTCCCGCGCCGGCCCTGCAGGCTGCCTCGGCCACCTCATGGCGCCAGGTGTCGACGCTGATGAGCACGTGCGGGTGGGAGCCCGCGACGGCTTCGATGGTCGGGCACACGCGGTCGATCTCCTCGGCCACGGAGATCTCCCGACCGCGGCCGGCGCGCACACCTCCGATATCGACGATCTCGGCACCGGCGGAGGCGGCGGCCCCCACCGCAGCGATCGCCTCATCGAGGGTGGCGGCAGATTCGTAGAAGGAATCGGTGGTGCGGTTGATCACGGCCATGATCGCCGGGGTTCCGCGCCGGGCCCGGGACAGCTCGAACCGTTCGGCCTCCGGCTGGCCGGCGGCGTCACCCCTCACGGTCGGCCGTTCGCAGATGACGACACCGCGGAGTCCGTGCGGTGTCCCGGTCCGATCGCGGCAACGACTTCGTCGATGTCGTCGGTGAGCGTGAACATGTCCAGATCCGCTTCGCTGATCGTCCCAGCGGCCAGAAGGGTGTTCTGCATCCAATCGACGAGCCCGCGCCAGTAGTCAGCGCCGACGAGCACGATCGGGAATGACGTGATCTTGCCGGTCTGGACCATGGTGAGGGCTTCGAACAGCTCGTCGAGTGTGCCCAGGCCGCCGGGCATGACGACGAATCCGCGCGAGTACTTGAGGAACATGGTCTTGCGGACGAAGAAGTAGCGGAAGTTCACGCCGAGTTCGACGTGCTCGTTGAATCCGGTTTCGAAGGGCAGCTCGATGCCCAGCCCGATGGACACTCCCCCGCCCTCACAGGCACCGCGGTTGCCGGATTCCATGATTCCGGGTCCCCCGCCGGTGATGATCGCGTTGCCGCTCTCCGCAAGGCGGCGGGCGATCTCTCGGGTGTCCGCATACGCCCGGGTGCCGGCTTTCAGACGGGCAGACCCGAAGATCGACACGGCCGGGCCGATCTCGGCCAGCGAGCCGAATCCTTCGACGAACTCGGCTTGGATGCGCATGACCCGCCACGGGTCCTCATGCACCCAGTCGGTGCCGGACTTCGATTCGAGGAGACGCTGGTCCGTCGTCGTCTTCGGCACCTGGTCACCGCTGAGACGCAGCGGGCCCTTGCTGTAGTAGCCAGGGTCGCCGGTAGGGTCGTCCGTCGAATCGTCTGTCGGGTCGCCGGTCGAATCGTCTGTCGATCTGGTCATCTCATTCACCGGCCCTGAAGGTAGCTGCGCAGAGTTGCGGTGGCCTGGTCCACCTCGGCGACTCTCACATGCTCATCCGACTTGTGAGCATACAGCGGGTTGCCGGGACCGAAATTCACCGCCGGAACTCCCAGTGCGCTGAATCGGGACACATCGGTCCAGCCGAGCTTCGGGGCCGGGGAGAGTCCGAGCGTATCGATGAAGTCCTGGGCGATGGCCCTGTCGAGTCCGGGGCGCGCACCTTCTGCGGCATCGGTGACGACGACGTCGAATCCGGTGAAGAACTCGCGCAGGAAGGACTCTGCCTCGGCGGCGGATTTGCTCGGAGCGAAGCGGTAGTTCACGGACACGACGCATTGGTCGGGCACGACATTGCCGGCGACTCCCCCGCGGATATTCACCGCGGACAGGGATTCGCGGTAGTCGAGGCCGTCGACCGTGACGGTGTCGGTCTCGAATTCGGCGAGACTGGTGAGCACCTCGGCGGCGGAGTGGATGGCGTTGACGCCCATGAATGCACGTGCCGAGTGGGCGCGGACTCCGGTGGTGGTGACGTCGACGCGGATGGTTCCGTTGCAGCCGCCTTCGACGGAGGCGTTGGAGGGTTCGCCGAGGATCGCGAAGTCACCGGTGAGCCAATCGGGGTGATTGCGGGAGACGCGGCCGAGCCCGTTGCGTGAGGCATCGACCTCTTCGTGGTCGTAGAAGACCCAGCTGACGTCGCGATTAGGTGCAGTCAGCGCGGCCGCCGTGGCCAGCTGCATCGCCACTCCGGCCTTCATGTCGCAGGCGCCCCGACCCCAGATGACCTCATCAGCGGGGTAGTTCTCTCCGGTCATATGGGTGCGCACAGGCGGAAGATTGTCCTCGACGGGAACGGTGTCGAGGTGGCCGGCGACGACGATGCGCTCGGCCAGCCCCAGGTCGGTGCGCGCGATGATGGTGTCTCCGTCGCGGAGGATCTCCAGGTCCGGGCCCGGCCCTGCGCTGATCCTCTCCAGCACGTCGACGACGGCATCTGCGAGGACGGTTTCGTGCCCCGACACGGATTCGATGGCGCACAGACGACCGGTGAGTTCGGCCGGGTCGCCCAGTGCGGCGAACAGGTATTCACCTAGGTCTACGGCGGGCGCGAATATGGCATCAGTCTCAGCAGATGGATCGACAGTCATGTCTCTTAGCCTAGTACGGCGCCACCGTCTAGGCTTGAGGCATGACAGAACGCATTGTTTCCGCACGCGGACTCGCCACGATCCATTCCGACACCGTCCTCTCCGTCTGGTACCCCGCCTTGAGCACCGGTGATACCCACGACACCGCCGAGGCGGCCGCCACCGCCCGCGCCGCCGACGACGGACTCGACGCGCTCGGGGGAGCCGATGAGGCCCGCGGCACCCGGTCAGAAGTCGTCACCACCACAATCGATCTCGACGCCGGTCCCGCCTCGGCGGCCGATGCCTACCTGCGTCTGCACGCACTGTCCCACCGCGTCGTGACCCCCAATGACGTCAACCTCGACGGCATCTTCGGGCATATCGCCAATGTCGTGTGGACCTCCTTCGGCGCCTGCTCGCCCGAGGACTTCGAGGCCACTCGCGCCAAACTGCTCGCCCGCGGTCCCGTCGCCGTATACGGACTCGACAAGTTCCCGCGGATGACGGACTTCGTCATCCCCTCCGGTGTGCGCATCGCCGATGCCGACCGTGTCCGTCTCGGCGCCCATCTTGCTCCCGGCACCACCGTCATGCACGAAGGCTTCGTGAACTTCAACGCCGGCACCCTCGGTTCGGCCATGGTCGAGGGCCGCATCTCGCAGGGCGTCGTCGTCGGCGACGGATCGGACATCGGCGGCGGAGCTTCGATCATGGGCACGCTCTCCGGCGGCGGCACTCATCGCATCTCCATCGGCTCGGGCAGCCTCCTGGGTGCCAATGCCGGAGTCGGCATCTCCATCGGCGATGACTGCATCGTCGAAGCCGGTCTCTACATCACTGCAGGCACCCGCGTGACGGTCGCCGGCGAAGGCGATGCCGTGGTCAAGGCCGCCGAACTCAGCGGGAAGAACAACATCCTCTTCCGCCGCAATTCGGTCACCGGCGCCGTTGAGGCGATCGCCCGCGACTCCAAGGGCATCGAGCTCAACCCCGACCTGCACTGAGTCAGACGCCGCACTGCCGCTGAGGGCGCGTTCACATCATGTGGACGCGCCCTCAGCGCATTCACTCCTCGCCGACGCCAGGCATCCCACATGCTTCGCGACGAGTCACCCTGCCGGCGGCAAAACACCGTGCGAGTGCCATATCGCCCGGTTACTACAGGGGATTGCGGAACGAAAGGTGATGAATGCACAAGCAGCTGTATGAACAGTCACCAGCGGTGAGAGTTGCTGCCAGCGGCAGAAGCAACGTGGTGCCTTCGACAGTTCTTCGCCGGGAAGCCCCGCATCACCCACCCGTACTTGCATACCACAGTGTTCCTGCAGGTGGATGTGGCAGGAAGGATGATGGATGCGTCAGCACCTGTAGGACAAGCCTCCTGCGACGCGAAGTGGCACTACCGGTGCGGGATGGGGAAAGAGCGGCTGCACGAGACGGCAAGTGAATGCGCAACGGCGCCGGGCAGAAGATTCTGCCCGACGCCGTTGCGTCTGCCGGGACTCAGCGTTCGCTGATGTCCTTGTAGTTCCGGTTGTATTCGCCCGTGTAGATCTGGCGGGGACGGCCGATCTTCGTCTCGGGGTCCTTGATCATCTCGCGCCACTGAGCGATCCAGCCAGGCAGACGACCGACCGAGAACAGCACAGTGAACATATTCGTCGGGAATCCGAGGGCCTTGTAGATGAGGCCCGTGTAGAAGTCGACGTTCGGGTAGAGCTTGCGCTCGACGAAGTAGTCGTCTGCCAGCGCGATCTCTTCGAGCTGCTGAGCCAGCTCGAGCAGCGGGTCGCCGCCGGAACGGGCGAGAACCTCGTCCGCGGTCTTCTTGATGATCTTCGCGCGCGGATCGTAGTTCTTGTACACGCGGTGGCCGAAGCCCATGAGACGAACGCCGTCTTCCTTGTTCTTCACGCGTTCCATGAACTTCTTCGGTCCGTCATCGGAGGCCGCGATCTGTTCGAGCATCTCGAGCACGGCGGAGTTCGCGCCGCCGTGCAGCGGTCCGGCCAGGGCGTTGACGCCGGCCGAAATCGACTGGAACACGTTGGCCTGCGAGGAGCCGACGAGACGAACCGTCGAGGTCGAGCAGTTCTGCTCGTGATCGGCGTGGAGGATGAAGAGCTGATCCATGGCCTTGACTGCCAGCGGATCCGGTTCGTATTCCTCAGCGGGAACGCCGAAGTTCACGCGCAGGAAGTTCTCGACCAGGCTCAGCGAGTTGTCCGGGTGGATGACCGGCAGCCCCATGTTCTTCCGATGCGCAAGTGCAGCGATGGTCGGCATCTTCGCGAGCAGACGGAAAGACGACGTGTCGATCTGGTCTTCGTCAAAGACATCGAGGTCATCTTGGTAGAACGTCGACAACGCCGCGACGGCAGCTGCAACCATGGGCATCGGATGAGCGTCGTACGGGAACGCACGGAAGAAGCGCCTCAGGTCCTCGTGGACGATGGTGTGCCCGCGCAGGCGAGCGTCGAAGGCATCATATTGTTCCTGAGTCGGCAGCTCACCGTAGATAAGGAGGTAGCAGACTTCGACGAAGTTCGACTGTTCCGCGAGCTGTTCGATCGGGTACCCGCGGTACTGCAGCTCACCGTTGTCACCATCGATGTAGGTGATGGACGACGAGGTGGTTGCAGTGTTGGCAAACCCTGGATCGTATGTGACCGCGCCGGTCTCTTTGAGCAGAGAACCGATACGGTATCCGTTGTTGCCCGCTGTTGCTGACACCTCGGGCAGTGTCAGCTCCGTATCAGCGATCCTGAGGTTCGCCTCCGAAGTCATTCGATCTCCTCACCGTTGACCGACCCCAAGAACTTCCTGAGGTGTTTTGCACAGTTCTTTCACAGACTACCGACAACTGCGGGAATCAGAAAATCACTGCACGCTTCATTTACTGGTTGGTAATACTTCTGACCAGGGCAGATAACTGTTTTTCGCCCTGCATGAAGTCTGAGCAGGAACTTTGCGGACGCTCGGAAACCGTCGACTTCCCCGCGCCGTGCCCCGCGCTCGCAATCATCTCGCGGCGGCCCGAAGCCGCTCGGCAGCGGCTCGAATGCGTTCGTCGGTGGCGGTCAGCGCAATTCGCACATGGTCGGCGGCTGCCGCTCCGTAGAACTCGCCTGGACCCGCCACGATGCCGAGTTCGGCGAGGTCGGCAAGGGACTCCCAGCAGTTCTTGTCCGCGGTCGACCACAGGTAGAGACCGGCGGTCGAATGGTCGATGCGGAATCCGTACGCTTCGAGACCAGTTCGCAGCTGCTCGCGCCGCGACCGGTAGGTCTCCTTCTGCGCCAGCACGTGCTCGGTGTCTCGGAGCCCTGCGACCATGGCTTCCTGAATCGGGAACGGCACGATCATTCCCGCGTGCTTGCGTGAGCGGGTGAGATCGGAGATGAGCTCGGCGTCGCCGGCGACGAACGCCGCGCGGTAGCCGGCGAGGTTCGACTGCTTCGACATCGAGTACACACTCAGCACGCCGGCGTTCGACTCCCCTGCGGCCTTGAGCACACTCGGCGCCGGCTCATCGGATTCCCAGTTGAGCAGTCCGTAGCATTCGTCCGACGCCACGACGACTCCGGCGCCGCGAGCACGGCGAACCACCTCGGCGAGGGGGTCGACGTCGAGGACCTCACCCGTCGGATTGCTCGGGGTGTTGATCCACAGCAGACCGACGCCGTCCAAGGAGGCTCCGTCGACGACCTGAGCTGCGTCGATGCGGCGGCATTCCACCCCGGCGATGGTCGCCCCCATCTCATAGGTCGGGTAGGCAGCGGAGGGGCAGGCGACGGACAGTCCTCGCTCGCGCAGTCCCAATAGGGTCGGCAGCCAGGCCACGAGCTCCTTCGAGCCCACAGTCGGCAGGATCTCCGTGGCGGGATCGAGCCGAACCGAATGCCAGTTCTCGTACCACCAGGCGACGGCTTCACGAAGCTGTGCTGATCCTGCGGTCGTCGGGTAGCCGTGCGCATCCCCTGCGTCCGACAGCGCACGCCGGATCACCTCGGGGGTGGGGTCGACCGGAGTGCCGATGGAGAGGTCACACACTCCCTCGGGATGCTCGGCGGCCCGGTGACGGTATTGCGTGAGACGGTCCCAGGGGTAGTCCGGGAGGTTCAGTCCGAAGGCGTTCGTCATCGGTCAGTCGTCGTGGTTCTGCGGCGGCAGAGCGGAGATGATCGGATGGTCCTTGCCGGTGTTGCCGAGCTTCGCGGCACCGCCGGGCGAACCGAGGTCATCGAAGAACTCGACATTGGCCTTGTAGTACTCCTCCCACTCATCGGGCACATCGTCCTCATAGAAGATGGCCTCGACAGGGCACACCGGTTCGCACGCACCGCAGTCGACGCATTCGTCGGGGTGGATGTACAGGCTGCGTTCGCCCTCGTAGATGCAGTCGACGGGGCATTCGTCGATGCAGGCCTTGTCCTTGAGGTCGACACAGGGCTGGGCAATGATGTACGTCACTGGGCTGACTCCTCGAAAGACTCACAGATGGTGCGCATGTACCTCCCACAATACGCCTCCTCTCGATTCCCGTGACCACCGGTCCCAGGTGATTCGCATTGCATCTGACCTCGCCGCTGCCGCCTGCGCCCGACCGGGACGTGCGTGTCATAGGGTGGAAGGGCATCAATTTCGCGGAGGAAGGCCAGAAGTGGACGATCTGCAGCCCGGCAGACGAGTGGTCGTGCGGTATTCCCTCGACCCCGGTGATACCCATTCGACGTCGGATGCCCTCGGCGTGGTCACAGCCGTCGACGAGGCGGGGCTCGAGATCGATACCAAGCGCGGTCCCCTGCGCATCGCACGCGACCAGATCCTTCTCGTCCACGAGGTGCCCCCGGCTCCGACGAAGGCCGGGCCCACGCATGAGGTCGTCTCTGCCGTGGATCTGCGGCGCATCTCGGCCGCCGCCTGGCTTCCTCACGACGTGTCCTGGCTGCACGTGGAGAATCTGCGCAACGAAGGCACCGAGGCGGCCGCCGAGGTCAGCCTGCTGCAGAAGGGCTGGCTGCTGCGCCATTCGGAGTCCGCGACCCGCCGAGCCAATTCGTGTCTGCCCATCTCCGACACCGGTCTCGGGTGGGAGCAGGGGCTCGACGCCGTCGAGGAGTGGTATCGAACCCGAGGCGAGCCCGGTCGCGTTCAGATCTATTCGGCCGACGATTCGGCCGCACTGGCTCCCGAGTGCGACGGGCTCGCTCCCCTGCTCTCGGCCCGCGGCTACACCCCCTCAGAGGCCACCCTGCTGCTCACCGGCGCCACGAGCGAGGCAGCCGGCGGCGTGTCTTCCCCCGCCGAGGCGGCCGCTGCCGGTCTGCTCATCGACGTGAACGATGCACCGTCCTCCGAGCACTTCGCCGCGTGGACGTCGCAGCGCAGCCCTGGTGAGGAACCGGGTTCGGCTGAGGCGTTCAAGACACTCATCGAAGCCGATCAGCCGTGTGAGTTCGTCACTGCCTACGCCGAGCATCCCGACGGATCCCGATCGATGGTGGCGGCATGCAGAGTGGTCGAGCGCAGCAAATGGGGAGTCATCACCAACCTCATCACCCGTCCCGATCTGCGGCGCCGCGGTGCCGGGCGCTCGGTGGCCGCAGCTGCGGCGGCGCTGCTCGCTCAGCGCGGGGTTCGGTCCTACCTCGTCGACATCGAGTCGAGCAATGAGGCATCGTTGAACCTCTTCGCCTCTCTCGGCGCGACTGTCCGCCATCGGTCCTGGTACGCCGAAGCTTACTGACCGGTCAGCCGGCCGGAATCCTGCTGCGAGGGCTCAGCCCTGGCATTCGACCTTGTTCACCGGCCGGTAGACCGTGGTGAATCCGTCCTTCGTGGTCTGACCCGAACTGATGTCCTTCATGGTCCGGGTGATCCGGATCGACCAGCCGCCCTTCGGCGACTGCGGGGTGCACGACGGTCCGCTTTCGGTGATCGAACCCGGTGAGGTGTGGTTGAACCGATCCGAGGCGCCGGCCGACACATCGTACTTCTTGACGCCGAAGACCTTCGCATGGACCTCTCCGTCCTTGAGGTACATGTCGAGAACGACCGGGGTCTTCGAGTTGTTCGTGAACTTCATATCGATCGAGGACCAGTCGAGGGTCGACTCGCGGCCCTCCGGATAACGGGAGATATAGCGCGAATGCGCCTGGTGTTCGTCGAGGTCGAATCCGGCGAAGAACGCGGCATTGAACAGTGTCGTCGACACCTGTGAGACTCCGCCGCCGTAGTCTTCCTTCATCTGACCTTCGGAGATCACGCCGGCAGGCTTGTAGCCGTTCGCCGCTGTGCGCTGGCCCAGAGCTTCGTTGAGGGAGAACTGCTCGCCGGGCTGAAGCACGGTGCCGGAGACCTTCTTCGAAGCCACCCGCAGGTTGGTATCGCGGTTGGGTTCGGAGTTGTACCCGGTGGAGAAGTGAGACACAGTGTCGGAGACATCGGCCTTCTTCGCATCTTTCGTGGTGAATTCGGGTTTGACGGAGGCCAGGGTGACGCTCGGTTTGTCTTCCTTGCCGTTGATGGCGTCGGTGACCGCTCCGGTCAGCTCCTTGGCCTTGATGCCGATGCCGTCGCGAGAGGGCACGACCTCGGGCTTGCCGTCCTTGATCTCGAAACTCGCGTCCTCGGCCGGTCGCCCGATGTCCTTGTTCGCAGCCAGCACGGATTTCTGCAGAGCTTCCTGGTCGAAGACGGGCGTGAGCTTCGAGTCCTCGGCTTCGAACGTCAGAGTCTTCGCAATGGTCTTCGGGGACACGGTGAGGTCACCGCCCTTGACCTCGGAGTCCGCATCCTTCCCAGGCTTCGCCGTGATCGTGAGGTCCTTGCTCACGGCGTCTTTCGCGAATCCGTCGGCCATGTCTTCGGCTTCGGCCGTGGTGATGTCGGGTTCGACGCTCGTCGGGCTGACCGGCAGAGCATCCTCGGTGCGTAGCCAATGATCGTCGACGGCGGAGCGCACGGCGGCGGTGTCGACGGTCTGCCCGCTCGTGCCGTCCTTGACCTTCGGGGTGGTCTTGTCGAACTCGAGTTCGGCGTCTGTCGGTTCGACGGCCAGTGATTCGGTGACCGTCGCCGTTGCCTTGTCGAACTTCTCCTCATCGACCTTGATGACGGGGTCGACGTCGTCATCACCGAAGAGCCGGTGCCAGATGACGGTGGGATCGAGGCTGAAGCCGGTGATGCGCTCGACTGTCGCTTCCGCGTCGAAGGTGATTCCGGCCTTCTCCGGGTCGAGCTTAGCGGTCGGCTCTCCGGCCTTTAAGACGATGGCCTTCTCCGCATCATCGCGCAGATCATTGCGCAGGGTGGTCTCGGCGTCTGTCGCGGACTTGCCGCCGATGTCGATTCCGGCCACGGTCGTACCCGGTGCCAGCATTCGCCCGCTGAAGAAGCCGATCACTACGTAGACGGCGGCAAGCACGAGAACGGCCATGAGGATGATGGGCCAGATCTTCTTCTTGCGGGCATCGCTGTCGGACGGGTCGGGCCCGCCTGCGTTCGAGGTTCCATCGGAAAAGGTATTGGTCGGCATCATTCTCCCGAGGGTGTCGATAACGACTGATTCGGTGCGGTTCGCACGAGTCTAGCGAGTGCGATCGTGCCCGCGCACGTTGATGAAGGAGAAGGCAGCGGCCAGGACCATCGGTCCGAGCAGCCACACAACGGAACGCAGCAGTCCGGTGACGATCATATCTGCGCCGGGCAGCCACTTCGGCTGGCCGAAGACGAAGGACAGTACGGCGATGATCACGGCGGCGACCAGCATCGGGGCGCTGCTGCGATACATCGTCTTCAGATGCCACAGGCCCGCCGCGGACAGAGCCAGGGCCAGCACGAGTCCCCAAGGCAGGATGATCGGGGTCTCGCCGAGGTTGACCACAGTGACGTTGAGATGCTGCATGGTGCCGAGGAAGGCAATGAGCAGGCCGAGCACAGCGGAGTGGAGGTAGGCGAAGATCCCCGGTTTCCGCGGTGCGCGACTCCGTCGCAGGGGCTGAGCCGCTGTATTCTCCTGAGCTTCGACCGCTGCGATGTCGAGGCCGGTGAGCACGTGCGGGGCCGGTCCGGTGTTGAGGATCTCGGACGGGATCGGAGTGCCTGCCCCGATCGAGAAGTATTCGCGGTCGCCGATCCTCTGACCGACACCGTTCGACAGGGCGAAGAAGCCGCCGGACACGCTCACCTGGGTGCGATGAGCCTCGAGTGCCGCCCGTTTGGCCGACAGCACCGAGGCGACGTCCTGGTCGACGACGATCTGACCGACCGGTGGTTTGGCCGGGATCGTCTCGGCGGCAGCGAAACCGGTCTCGGCGAACCCGTCCTGGTTGGGGTCGAACGATCGGCGGGCCACCTCGGTGGGGGTGTCGACGCACAGGAGCCGACCGGTCCGCCACTCGGCGAGGTCGACGGCCAGACTCGTGGCCTCGTGCACGCGCACATGATCGGGGTGGCCGTAGCCCCCGTTGGCGGCGTAGGTGATGACCGCATGCGGTTCGAAGGCATCGATGACGGCGGCGATGTGTCGGGCCACCGTCGTGATGTCAGCTGCGCACAGGGCATCGTCGGTCATCGACACCGCTGGTCGGGCGTGCCCGTCCGGTCCCCATTCCATGCCCGAATCCTCGAAGGTGCGCGTGGTCCCGCCGAGGAACGCGTGCAGTCGCACCCCGAGGGCGCGCATCGCCTCGGCGATCTCCTGCTCCCGGGCCCGGGCGAGACCGGCCCGGTCGCCCTCGAGCTGCTTCAGCTCTGCGGGGATGACCTCGCCGCCCTCACCGCGGGTGGCGGTGAGCACCATGACCTCGGCACCCTCGGAGACCAATGCGGCGATCGTGCCGCCCGTCGTGATCGTCTCATCGTCGGGATGAGCGTGCACGAGGAGGACGCGTGGCGTAACAGTCATTGGTTCCTGGGTGCTCGAGGTCATTCGGTGCTGCCGGATCAAGGATTCCGGCTCAGGCGTTCTGGCGGCGCATCTTCGCGTAGAGCTTGGCGCGTTCCTTCTGATCGAGTTCGACCTTGCGGATGCGGATGGCACCCGGGGTGACCTCGACGCACTCGTCCTCACGAGCGAACTCGAGGCTCTCCTCGAGAGTCAGCTTGCGCGGCGGAGTGAGGTTCTCGAAGCTGTCAGCCGATGCCGAACGCATATTCGTCAGCTTCTTCTCCTTCGTGATGTTGACGTCCATGTCGTCGGCGCGGGAGTTCTCGCCCACGATCTGGCCCTCGTAGACCTCGGAGGTCGGTTCGACGAAGAAGGTGCCGCGGTCCTGCAGGTTGATCATCGCGTACGGGGTCACCGTTCCGGCGCGGTCGGCCACGAGAGAGCCGTTGATGCGGAACTCGATATTGCCGGCCCACGGTCCGTATCCGGCCGAGATCGTGTTCGCGATTCCGGTGCCGCGGGTCTCGGTGAGGAACCGAGTGCGGAAGCCGATGAGGCCGCGGGCGGGAACCTTGAACTCCATCCGCACCCAGCCGGTGCCGTGGTTCGTCATCGTCGACATGACGCCCTTGCGTGCAGCCAGCAGCTGAGTCACAGCGCCGAGATAGTCCTCCGGCACGTCGACCGTGAGCTCTTCGAAGGGCTCGTGGACCTTGCCGTCGACCTGTTTGGTCACGACCTGAGGTTTGCCGACCGTGAGTTCGAATCCTTCACGGCGCATCTGCTCGACGAGGATGGCCAGAGCCAGCTCACCGCGACCCTGGACCTCCCAGGCGTCAGGGCGTTCGGTCGGGACGACCTTGAGCGAGACGTTGCCGACGAGCTCCTGGTCGAGGCGGTCCTTGACCATGCGGGCGGTGACCTTCGTGTTCTTCTCACGGCCGGCCAGCGGGGAGGTGTTGATACCCACGGTCATCGAGATCGCCGGATCGTCGATGACGATCGCCGGCATCGGCTTCGGATTGTTGATGTCGGTGAGCGTGTCACCGATCATGATGTCGGGAATGCCGGCCACGGCGACGATGTCACCGGCCGAAGCCTCCGTGGCGGGCACTCGGTCGAGGCCCTGGGTCTCGAGCAGCTCGGTGATCTTCACCGAGCTGATCTCGTCACCGCGTGCCCAGGCGACCTGCTGGCCCTTCTTCAGCGTGCCGCCGAAGATGCGCAGCAGCGCCAGACGACCGAGGAACGGCGAGGCATCGAGGTTCGTGACGTGTGCCTGGAGAATGCCGTCGGAGTTGATCTCCGGTGCCGGGATCGTCTCGAGGATCGTCTTGAACAGCGGTTCGAGGTCGGGGTTGTCCGGGACCGCTCCATCGGCGGGCTGTTCGAGGGAGGCGGCACCTGCCTTCGCGGAGGCGAAGACGACAGGAACGTCGAGGACCGAGTCGACGTCGAGGTCGGGGACTTCGTCGGCGAGGTCGGAGGCCAGTCCCAGGAGCAGATCCTGGGCATCCTCGACGACTCCGTCGATGCGGGCATCGGCACGGTCGGTCTTGTTGATTACGAGGATGACGGGCAGCTTCGCGGCCAGCGTCTTGCGCAGGACGAAGCGGGTCTGCGGCAGCGGACCCTCCGATGCGTCGACGAGGAGGACGACGCCGTCGACCATGGACAGCCCGCGTTCGACCTCTCCGCCGAAGTCGGCGTGGCCCGGGGTGTCGATGACATTGATGACGATGGGGTCCTCGCCGGCCGAAGGACCGTTGTAGAGGACAGATGTGTTCTTCGCGAGAATGGTGATGCCCTTCTCACGTTCGAGGTCGCCTGAATCCATGACGCGTTCGGCGAAGTCGCCGTGTTCGCTGAACACACCGGTCTGCCGGAGCATGGCATCGACCAGCGTGGTCTTGCCGTGGTCGACATGTGCGACGATTGCTACGTTTCGGCGGTTGTCCCGTCGTGTGATGGCTTCAGTCATCTAGAACCTTTTTGAGATAGAGAGATCGGTCCAGCCCGGACCCAAAAGACAATTGTACGGCCACCCGCACGCTCTCGCGTGCAGGTGGCCGTCAGCTGGGGCGAACTCAGGCGTTCATCGTGGCCTCGAGGACCGCGTCGCGGGCCTCGCGGCGCTTGCGCTGCTCCTTCGGGTCCGGAACCGGAACCGCAGACAGCAGACGCTGTGTATAAGGGTGGACCGGATTGGACACGACCTGTGAGGACTTGCCGATCTCGACGAGGTAGCCGTGGCGCATCACCGCAATACGTTCGGCGATGCGTTCGACCACGGCCAGGTCGTGGCTGATGAACAGGCACGCGAAGCCGTACTCCTGCTGCAAACCTTCGAACAGGTCGAGGACCTTCGCCTGCACGGACACGTCGAGCGCCGACGTCGGCTCATCGGCGATGAGCAGCTTCGGTCGCAGAGTCAGAGCACGGGCGATGCCGATGCGCTGGCGCTGACCGCCGGAGAGCTCATGCGGATAGCGGTTGCGCATCGAGGTCGGCAGTTCGACCGCGGTCAGCAGCCCCTCGACCCGCTTGCTCAGCTCCGGGCCCTTCAATCCCTCATGGAGATAGAGCGGCTCACCGATCGACTCCCCGACCGGCAGTCGCGGATTGAGTGAGGAGCCGGGATCCTGGAATACGATTCCGACTTCCTTGCGCAGAGGCCTCATCTGCTTATTGCTCAGGCCTTTGATGCTCGTGCCGTTGACGACCATATCGCCTTCGACCGTGGGCAGCAGCCCCAGAGCTGCGCGCCCGATCGTGGTCTTGCCCGAACCGGACTCTCCCACCAGGCCCACGACTTCGCCCGGGGCGATCATGAGGTTGATGTGGTGAGCGGCACGGAAGGCCTTCTTCCGACCGATCGCGGGATACTCGATCGCGGCGTCACGCAGCTGCAGTGCCGAAGGCTTCGAGAAGTCCGCCTGCGAACCGGGATGGTAATACGTGTCCGTGGAGTCCATCTCGATGTCGGGGCGATCCGGTTCGGTCGCCTGGGCACGCGCCTCGGCCACGGCCATATCGGCCGCCCCGGCCTCGGAGAGAGCGTCGCCGCCTTCGCCGGCCTCCGGCCGCCCCACCGGGTCATCTACGTGCGAGACCTGGTCGGAGCTGATATCGGACAGCGAGGCTCTGACATCGCCGACACTGCCGCCGAATACTTCGCCTTCGTTACCCGCGCCGAGGTGGGGCACAGCCTCGAGGAGCTGCTTCGTATACGGATGCTGCGGATGATAGAAGATCTCCTCCGCGGTGCCCGACTCGACCACCTTGCCGGCGCGCATGACGATGATGCGGTCGGCCATATCGGCAACCACGCCCATATCGTGCGTGATGAGGATGATCCCGGCATCGAGCTTCGACTTCAGCTCACGCATGAGCTTGAGGATCTCGGCCTGCACCGTGACGTCGAGCGCCGTGGTCGGCTCATCGGCGATGAGCAGCTTCGGCTGACAGGCCAGAGCCTGCGCGATCATGATGCGCTGACGCTGACCGCCGGAGAGCTGGTGCGGGAACGAATGGAACCGGTCTTCGGGATCCGGGATCTCGACGAGCCGCATGAGCTCGAGGGCTCGTTCCTTGGCTTCCCTGGGTCCGATGTCGAGGTGGACGCGCAGCGTCTCCACGATCTGGTACCCGGCGGTGTAGACCGGGTTGAGCGCCGTCATCGGCTCCTGGAAGATCACGGAGATGTCGTTGCCGCGCACGGCCTGCATCCTCTCCGGCGGCATCCCGATGAGCTCACGTCCGCCCAGCTTCGCTGAGCCCGTCGCGCGGCCGTTGCTCGGCAAGAGGCCGAGCAGGGACATGCTCGACTGCGACTTGCCGGAACCGGATTCGCCGACGATCGCGAGCACTTCACCGGCGTTCACGGTGTAGTCGAGGTGCTCGGCGGCCATCCACCATTCGTCGCTGACCCAGAACTGGACTCCGAGGTCGTTGACCTCGAGGATCGGGGAGCCCTTCTTCGGTTGGGTATCTGCTGTCTTCCCGGCCATCACTTCGCCTCCTTCTGTGCCATGCGCTCGGCCTTTTTCATCTTTCTCCAGCTCGGGATCGTCTTCATCCGCGGGTCGAACGCATCGCGCAGGCCGTCGCCGATGAAGTTCACGCACAGAGCGATGACGATGATGAACAGGCCGGGCCACCAGAACAGCCACGGGCGTGTGGCGAAGGAGGTCTGGTATTCGCTGATGAGCTGACCGAGCGAGATGCCGGGCGGTTTGATGCCGAAGCCGAGGTAGCTCAGGGAGGCTTCGAGGACGATCGCCTGGCTCATGATCAGTGTCGTGTTGACGATGATGACGCCCATGGCGTTGGGCAGCATGTGCTTGAACATGATTCGGAAGTCGCTGGCTCCGGCCACACGGGCCGAATCGACGAACTCCCGTTCGCGCAGAGACATGAAGTCACCGCGGACGAGTCGCGCGAGGCCGACCCAGAGGATGCAGCCCAGCGCCACACCGAGCAGCGGGCCGTTCGCTCCGCCGACGAGCACACCGAGGATGGAGCCGACCACGATAACCGGCAGGATGACGAAGCCGTCGGTGATGCGCATGAGCACCGAATCGACCCAACCGCGGTAGTAACCGGCGACCGCGCCGACAACTGTGCCGATGATCAGGCACACGATGCCGATGATGAACATGACGACCAGGGAGATCTGCGTTCCCTTCATCACCCTGGCGAAGTTGTCACGACCGATCTCATCCTGTCCGAACGGATGGTCGCCGAGCGAGAAGAAGTTCGCCAATGACCACGTGGGGGCACCCCCGGGGTTGACCACGGGCCCGGAGGCCGTATGGCTGAACTTCCACCAGCCTGGCACAGCACCGAAGCCCTGTGCGCTGAAGGCGAAGATCGCCACCAGCACGAGGACGACGATCGAGATCATCGCGCCTTTGTGGCGAAGGAACTTGCGCAGGACGATCTTGCCCTGGGAGAGACCTTCGGTCTCCTTCGACTCGATCGCATTGTCCCCGACTTCGTCGAGGGCGAGAGCGTTCTGTTTGTCGTTGTTGGTACTCATGCGTTCACTCGGATTCTCGGGTCGAGGACGGCGTAGAGGAAGTCCGCGACCAGGTTGGCGATGATGGCGAGCAGGCCGGTGATGAGGATGTAGGCCATGACCGGATCAAGCTCCGCGTTGCGCAGCGAGTCGATGAAGAGCTTGCCCATGCCGTTCCAGCCGAAGATCGTCTCCGTGATGACGGCGCCGCCGATCATCGTGATGATGTCGACAGGGATGACCGAGGCCAGCGGCAGCAGCGCATTGCGCAGTGCGTGGCGCATGATCACCGTACGTTCGTTGAGGCCTTTGGCTCGTGCCGTGCGGATGTAGTCCTGTCCCATGACCTCGAGCATCGAACCGCGGGTGTAGCGGGTGTAGGAGGCGAAGGAGATGAGGACCAGCGCGATCGACGGGAGCAGCAGGTGAGTGAACGAGTCGAGGTTCGTGATCCAGAAGTCTCCGTCGATGTTCGGCGCCGACGCGCCGATCGTCGCGATCGGACGATTGTTGATGGCCGGGTCATCGGAATACTTCTGCCAGCCCTGAAACACTTTGTCGGCGAAGATGAGCACGGCCACGATGATGGCGGTGAAGCTCGTTGTGCGTGCGGTGTCCCAGGGATCCGGACCGCGGAACGCCAGACCGATGCCGATCGCGACGGCGATCGCCACGATGAAGAGCCCGAACATCCACAGCCAGTTCATGTCGACGTAGTAGAAGAGGTTCATCAGCGGCCAGTACAGGAGCGCGCCGACGACGACTGTGGTCAGCGAGGCGTAGAGCACCCGGCGGTTCTTCAGCCCCGTCGACAGATACGTCATGACGATGGCTGCGCCGGCTCCGATGACGATCACACCGAGGAGGCCGATCGACGGGTGCTGCATCCAGCCGCTGGCGAGGATGTAGTAGATGGTGGCGAAGGTGATGAGGGCTGCGGCGAGGAAGGTGATGATGCGGCGCTTCGCGCTGCCGCCGAGCGCACCCATCCAGAACAGTCCCATGGCCACACAGCCGATGATGATCGGCCACCAGGATTCCAGGGTCGGATCGTTGATGAAGTTGTTGATGTCGATCGCCCCGTACTGCTTGAGCAGCACCGCCACCCAGAAGACGGGCAGCGAGTAGAGGAGGAACGAGACGAAGGTGATGAAGTAGTCGAAGCCCGAGTACTGGCGGATCGCCGAGATCATGCCCACGGCGATGCCGAGGATGATGGCCACGATCGTCGAGGCGGTGATGAGCTTGATCGTGTTGATGATCGCACCCTGGAGCTGGTCGGTGACCTCCTGGCCCGACTTCCAGGCGATGCCGAAGTCACATTGGCCGATGGCGCAGCCGCCGACGCCGGCCAGCCACTTGAAGTAGCGGACGATCGCGGGGGTGTCGAGGTCGAGGAGCCTGCGACGCGACTCGTAGAGGGCCTCGATGTTCGGTGAGGTGCTCGCACGCAGGTCCCAGAAGAAGTCGAGGGCGACGTTGAGCAGCAGGTAGAGGACGAAGGTGACGACGAGCAGCACGAGCGCCGTCGACAACAGTCGTCGGAGGATGAATCTGATCATAATGGGGCTTCCGTTTCAATCTTCCGAAAACGCCGCTGTGGGGACCACACAGTGATCCCCACAGCAACAAGGCTGGAGAAGAACCGATCGCGTCAGACGCGGATCAGTTGACTTCCCACTCCCAGTAGTTCCAGAAAATTGTCGGCGAAACAGTAGTCGACTTGGCATTCTTCAGCTTGTCCCGGTAAATGACGAGCTCTGGATGCTGGAACAGCGGTGCGCCGAAAGCGTCCTCGGTCAGCTGCTTTTCCAACTCGGTGGACAGCTTCGCATGCTCGGATTCGGGAGCTCCGACGATCTTGTCGAGAATTTTGTCCGTCTTCTTGTTCGAGTAGCCGCCGTAGTTGTTCTGAGCACCGGTGCGGTAGTTCGCATCGGAATCAGTGATACCGGTCGACTCCGATTGCCAGCCGAACAACGAGACGTCGTAGGTACCGTCGCCGAGGCGGGTGCCCCAGTTGACATCGCCGACGTCCTTGATCTTGAAGCCGGCCTTCTCGGCCGATTCCTTGATCAGCTGGAACTCCTGCTGACGACGCGAGTTCGTATTGTCGTACATGACGCGAACTGTCGGGCTGGAGACTCCGGCCTCCTTGAGCAGCTTCTTCGCACCGTCGACGTCGACTTCCTTGAGGTCTTCCATACCGTTGCCCTTGACGATCTCGTCGTACATTGGGGAGCCGGGAACCTGATTGAAGGAGTCACGAGTGACGGCCTTGTCATTGAGGGGCTTGATGATCTTGTCGACGATGTCCTGACGAGGGACGGTCCTGAGGAAGGCCTGACGAACCTTCTTCGCCTTGTCCTCGTCTCCGCCGTTGGCGGCCGGGTCGAAGGGTCCCTTGTTATCGAAAGTGAAGTCGACATGCTCATAGGTCGCACCATCGGCAGAATCGACGTTGACGCCGTCGATGTCTTCCGCGGCAGAGAGCACGTCCGCGGTCGCCTGCGGCTGGGTGAAGTCGACCTCGCCGTTCTCGATCGCCTGAACCATTGCCATCGGATCTCCGTTGTAACGGACGGTCACGGTGTTGACCTTCGGCTTGGTCGGGCCGGTGTACTTGTCATCGAGTTCGAGGGTGACGTACTGGCCCTCTTCGAACTTCGTCATCTTGTACGGGCCGTTATGCACGAGCAGGTCCTCGTCCTCCGGCATCGAGGTGAAGTCGAACCCCGTGTTCCAGGTGTTCGAGATCTTCGAGAGCTTCTCGGTGTCCTTGTCCTTGATGGCCTTGAGGATCGCTTCCTTGCCCTTATCCGGGTCGTCGATCCCGAGAGCCTTCTTCGCAACAATATGGGAGGGAACTCCCACTCCGTTGGGCCCGATGCCGGCGAATCCGGTCTGCCAATCTGCGAACGGCTTGGAGAACTCGAAAGTGGCTTCCTTACCGTCGTCAGAGATCTCGGGGAAGTCCTTGACGAGTTTAGGGCCGATAGACGCCGAGTCGAAATAGACCGTCTTCGCGTCGTTCTCCTTCACCGATCCGTCGTCTTTGTTGTTCGATTCGACGGTGTTGAAGTTCGACGACGTGGCCGCCCAGGTCAGAGCGAGGTCCGCTGCGTCGACAGGGGTGCCGTCCGACCACTTTGCGTCGTCGTTGAAGGTGTATTTGATCTTCAGCGGGTCATCGGAAACCTTCTCAAGGTTGCCGAGGGCACCGTCCTGGACCTCGAGGTTGTCGTCGTAGTAGCCGAAGTTGTCATTCATCATATAGGTGAGAATGGCGTTCGACACAGCGTTGCCGTTGGCAGTCTGTGTGTTCATCGATCGGAACGATTCGTTCCAACCGATGTTCAGCTGGGAGTTCTTCGAAGACTCTTCGTCATCGCCTCCGCCAGGGGGTGTGCAGGCGGTGAGCACCATTGCGGCGGCAGCCACAGAGGCACCAGCCGCGAGGAAGCGCTTGTTCACGTTCTCTCCTTGTTGTTCTAGGGCGAGTCACCCTCGTACTTGCACCCCAAGTCCGGAGTGCATTCCGGTCACAGGCAACGGGTCGGCAGGGGCCGAGACACGTGTGACCGCGTTCATGTTTTTCACATGGAATGCATCAAAGTTAATCCACCGGTGACTGTGACGGAGTCCACATAATGAGCAAATTTCCGAATCGTTACCGTTTCGAGACCAATAGAACAGACAACTTTTGTTCAGTCTCAATGGATAGGATGATCAGGTGGCTGACAATGAGACAGATCGCAATGAAACCGAGCCGACCGTCGTGCGGACGACGAGTTCGACGGCCCTCTTCTTTATCGTCGGCGGCCTCTGTGCCTTCGGTGTGCTCTCGATCGTGTTCGGCGATTTCACGCTGCGTGGTCTGGCCGCCGCGGGTATCCCGCTGGCCGTCGGCACCTTGGTCTTCGTCTTCTATCGGCATCCCCGCGTCGAGCTGCACCGACAGCAGCTCGTCCTGGTCAACCCTCTGCAGACCGTGACGATCCCGTGGAATCTCGTCGACGGCTTCGAGACACACTTCGGTCTGAGTGTGCGCACTCATGAGAAGAAGTTCGCCTCATGGCCGCTGGCCGGCAAGGGCAAGAAATGGGAGAAGGATGAACAGGGCAGGCGTCAGCTCGTCGAGGACCCGAGCCCGGCCGTCGATGCCGTGCTCGATCGCTATGCGGCGCTCAGCGACGCAGAGCTGGCCAACCCCAGCGGACAGCGTGTCATCGAGACCAGGTGGAACATCGGCATCATCGCCGTCGGTCTGTCAGCCATCGCCTGGGCGCTCATCGGCTTCGCGGCGCTGCCGAGCTGAGGTCACCAGCCGCGTTCACGCCACTCCCCCAGTTTCGGACGTTCCTCACCCAGGGTCGTCGAGTCCCCGTGTCCGGGCAGGACGAGAGTCTCGTCCGGAAGTTCGCCGAAGACCCGCTCCTCGAGGTCGTCCATGAGAGAGGTGAAGTCCTCCGCTGACCAGGTCTTGCCCGGCCCGCCCGGAAACAGCGAATCACCGGAGAACAGGATCGTCTGACCTCCGTCGCTCAGAAGCAGTGCGATCGAGCCGGGAGTGTGCCCGCGCAGTGCGATGGCCTGAAGGACGAATCCGCCGAAGTCCCCGACATCGAGGTGATCGACAGGGTGCGCGATCTCCACTCCTTCCGCCTCGGTGATGGCAGCCGCGTCCGCGGCACCGGCGATCGTCATCGCCTCCGGATAGTTCGCCGAGGTGGCCGGCAGCGCCCGAATATGATCCCAGTGCTGGTGGGTGGTGATGATCGCCCGCAGCGTGGGTTCGGCCTCGGTGTCCTGTGCGCTCAAGCCGATGAGTTCGGTGATCGCCTCGGCGTCATCGGCGGCGTCGATGAGCACCTGGGAACCTGTCTCTTTGGCGGTGAGCAGATAGACGTTGTTCGCCATCTCGGAGACCGCGATAGAGCGGATGATGACGTGCTCGGTTTCGATCGTGTTCATTTCCACGCTCCTCAATCTGTGCTGTATGCTGCGAACTGTTCAGGGACAGGTCACCAGGCTCCGCGGGTGTACTGCGGAGGGTAGGGTCCGGGTTCGACTCCGAGGACGTGGGCGGCGCGCTGCGGCCACGAGGGTTCGCGCAGAGCGGCTCGGGCCATGAAGATCGCATCAGCCTGTCCCGTGCCGAGGATGGTCTCGGCCTGCTTCGGATCGGTGATGAGTCCGACGGCGCCCGTCGGCACCCCTTCGGCACGAATCGCGGCGGCCAGGGACACCTGATAGCCGGGACCGATGGGAATCCGCACCGGGTAGTTGCCGCCCGAGGAGACGTCGATGAGGTCGGCCCCGACCTCCGACAGTGCACGACTGACCTCGGCGGCTTCAGCGACGTCGAATCCGCCCTCGGTCCATTCGCTGGCCGAGAGGCGCACGAACACCGGCACATCGTCACCGACTTCGGCTCGCACGGCCGCATAGACCTCGTGAAGCAGACGGGACCGGCCGGCAAGGTCGCCGCCGTATTCGTCGCTGCGCTGGTTCGACAGCGGCGACAGGAAAGAATGGAGCAGGTAGCCGTGGGCGGCGTGGAGTTCGACGAGGTCGAATCCGGCGTCGATCGAACGGCGGGCCGCAGCTGCGAAGGCGGCGACCACCTCGGCGATGTCGTCCTTCGTCATCTCCACGGGCTCGGCCAGCTGCGGATAGGCGATGGGGCTGGCACCGAATGTGGGCCACCCGCCCTCCGACTCGGGAACGCTGCCCTTCGGTTCTCCTGAGAAGGGTCGATAGGTGCTGGCTTTGCGGCCGGCATGGGCGAGCTGGATGCCGATGACAGAACCCTGCGAATGGACGAAGTCGACGACGGCCGACCATGATTCGGCTTGGTCGTCGTTCCAGATCCCGGCGTCCTGCGGTGAGATTCGGCCTTCGGGGACGACGGCGGAGGCTTCGGTGAGGATGAGCCCGAATCCGCCCTGCGCCCGAGCGCCGAGGTGGACGAGATGCCAGGAGCCGGGCATTCCGTCCTCGGCTTCGCAGGAGTACTGGCACATCGGGGCCAGCCAGATGCGATTGGGAATCTCGGTGCCGCGCAGTGTCAGCGGTTCGAACAGCTCAGTCATGCCACCAGTCTGCCAGTTCCGCCCGAGCTCAGACAGTGATCCCGAATACCGGAACGGCGAGCAGGTACACGGTCGCGGTGATGAGGACGATGCCGATGACATTGAGCCACAGGCCGCCCTTGACCATCTGCGCCACGGTGACATAGCCGGAACCGAAGGCGACCGCGTTCGGCGGGGTGGCGACCGGCAGCATGAAGGCACACGTCGCGGCCAAGGCGACGGGAATCGTCAGCAGCAGCGGGTCGAGGTCGAGTCCCATGGCCACTCCCCCGACGACGGGAACGAACGTCGCCGCCGTCGCAGTGTTCGACGTCAGTTCCGTGAGAAAGAGGATGATGGCAGCGAAGATGGCGACGACGAGGACCGTCGGCAGAACTCCGAGACCACTCGTGGTCTCACCGATCCATTCGGTCAGCCCCGAGTCAGAGAACTGAGCGGAGAGCGCGAGTCCGCCCCCGAAGAGCAGAAGGACTCCCCAGGGCAGCTTCTCCGCGGTGTCCCAGTCGAGGAGCCGCACGCCGCGGTTCGCCCCACCGGGGATGACGAAGAGCAGCAGGCCAACGGCCATGGCGATGCCTTCGTCGCTGATCGGCGGTTCCTCGAAGATCAGAGGCAGCGAGATCCAGCTGACGGCTGCGAGAACGAACATCGCGAGCACGAGCTTCTCACCTGTGGACATCGGGCCGAGTTTGGCCAGTTCCTCACGGATCAGTTCACGTCCGCCGGGAATTTTGTCGATCTCCGGTTTGAACAGCACCTTGACCAGCAAGAACCAGGCGATGGCCATCATCACCACCGACAGCGGCACACCGACGATCATCCACTGGCCGAAGCCGATGGAGATGTCGTGGGTGTCCTTGAGGTAGCCGACGAGGAAGAGGTTGGGAGGAGTGCCGATGATGGTGCCCACCGACCCGATCGATGCTGAATAGGCGATGCCGAGCATGAGGGCGGTGCCGAAGTTCGACTTCACGACCGCGCCGATGCCTGTGTCATCGCCGCCGTCGCTCGGGTCCTCGGCTGCGCCGTCGGTTGCTCGCCCGTCCTTGCTTGGTGCGCCTGCGTCGCCGCCCAGGGCTGTGCCGATGACTTTCGACACGATCATGAGCACCGACATTCCGATCGGCAGCATCATCACCGCAGTCGCCGTATTCGAGACCCACATAGAGATGAACCCAGTGGCGATCATGAATCCGGCGATCATCGGCCCCGGCCTGTCGCCCATGATGCTCAGCGTCACGAGTGCGATGCGGCGGTGCAGATTCCACCGTTGCATGGCAAGGGCGATGAGGAAGCCGCCGAGGAAGAGGAAGATGATCGGGTTGCCGTAGGAGGCGCCGACGGTCTCCATCTCCACGTCCGTGCCGAGCACGGGGAACGCCACGAGCGGGACGAGGGACGTCGCCGCGATCGGCAGCGCTTCTGTCATCCACCAGGCTGCCATGAGCACCGCGACTGCCGCAGTCAGTTTGGCTCCATGACCGACGTCGGCAGGCATGATCGCGTAGATCAGGGCGGAGAAGATGAGGCCGAGCAGGAATCCGGTCCAACGGATTCGGAGGGTGGTACGGCTGATGCCGGGTTCTCGTTCCCCGGGAGAGCGCAGATCGATCTCGGTGGATGTGAACTCAGCGGAATTCGGGCGCGGGGACATTCTCACTCCTCTTCGAGCAGGTGTGCCTGTGCTTTCGCACAGCCTACTCCAGATGTGATCCCGCTACCGGGAGAATCGCCCGCGCTCCGTGAGCGCATGGATGCTTCGCGGCCTTTCGCCGCAGTGGCTCCTACAGCTGGCCGCAGAACTCCTGGATGTGGTCGACAACGATATCGGGGTGTTCGACCATCAGCAGATGAGCTGCGTCCGGGATCGTGACGAAGTGCGCGCCCTCAATCTGCTCGGCCATCGCCGACATCGCCTCCGGGGTGCAGCCGGGATCCTGGGCGCCGGCCATGACCAGTGTCGGGGTGGTGATCGAGCCGAGCTTGCCGCTCACGTCATAGGTCTTCAGCGCCGACGCGGCCGCGATATAGGCCTCGTCGTCGACCAGGGCGAGGTCGGACAGGATGAGGTGCCCGGTGGCGATGTCCTCGCCGAGGAATCCGGCGGCGAACCATCGATCGGCGGTGTCATCGACGAGGCTCTTGGTTCCGTCGGAGCGGACCTCAGCGATACGTTCGTTCCAGGATTCCGCGGTCCCGAACTTCTCCGCCGTCGCACAGGCGACGAGTCCGGTGAGTGTTTCGGGATGGTTGAGTGCCAGGCTCAGTCCGACGGCCCCGGAGATCGAGACTCCGCAGTACGTGAAGGACTCCACCCCGAGTTCGGCGAGGGACTCGACGACACCCGAGGCCAGCTGCTCAACCGTCAGCGGTGGCGCCGCCTCGGCGAGGGAATCCCCGTCGGGAACGGTGTGTCCGGGAAGGTCGGTGAGGTAGATCTGGAAGTCGTCGGCCAGGCGCGCGGCGACGGACGTCCACAAGGGCATACGGGTGCCCAGAGCGTTGCCGAAGACGAGGACGGGGGAACCGGGATTGTCGTTGAAGGCACGGACGGCGATGCGCATGGAGGCTCCTTGAGAACTTCAGGTGCGAGAGGATTTCGACTGGATCGACGGAAATCGACGAACTGGATTCGACGGGGAAGCTGCGTCGGGATCGGTTAGGAGTCTGTCGTTGACAGCCTACCGCCGGAGTACTCGAGATAACAGCTCGGGCACAGCGACTCGTAGGTCACGGAATTGCCGTCGATGGCGACCTGATCGCCGTCGAAGATGAACGCTCCGTCGACGAGACGGCCGTTGAACATCGCCTTGCGACCGCAGCGGCAGATCGTCTTGAGCTCTTCGAGGGTGTGGGCGATCTCGAGCAGCCGCGCTGAACCGGGGAACGCCTTCGTCTGGAAGTCCGTGCGGATTCCGTAGCACATCACCGGCACCGAGGCGGTGGTGGCGATCCGCATGAGCGAATCCACTTGGACGGGGCTGAGGAACTGCGCTTCGTCGATGAGCAGACAGGCGACCGGGATCTTCGGGGCGTCGATGGACTCGATGAGAGCATCGTGGTCGACGTAGTCGGCATGTTCGGCGTAGATCCGCTCGACGTCGCCGTCGGCGGGGATGACGAAGTCGACCTCACGGGTGACGCCCAATCGGGACACGATCTGAGATGCGCCCTTGGTGTCGATCAGCGGCTTGGCCAGCAGCACGCGCTGGCCGCGTTCCTCGTAGTTGAAGGCCGCTTGCAGAAGAGCGGTCGACTTGCCGGAATTCATCGCCCCGTACCGGAAGTAGAGTTTGGCCACTGTCGTCCTCTTTCTGTTGTCCGTGCCGACACAGAAGACTACCGGGTGCCTCCTGGAGATGTGAGCACCATCATCGGGCGGGGCCGCCTACCGAAATGGCCCAGAAGGTAGGATGGAGGGCGATAAACCCCAAGAAGATGCGGAGTGGTCCTTAACTATGGCTAAAATCATTTACACGCGCACGGATGAAGCGCCGCTTCTGGCGACGTATTCGCTCAAACCGATCATCGAAGCCTTCGCCACGTCGGCCGGTGTCGAGGTTGAGACCAGGGACATCTCTCTCGCCGCACGCGTGCTGGCCCAGTTCAACGACCGTCTGCCTCAGGACCAGCAGGTCGGCGACGCACTCGCGGAGCTGGGGGATCTCGCCAAGACCCCCGATGCCAACATCATCAAGCTGCCCAACATCTCGGCTTCCGTCCCGCAGCTGAAGGCGGCGATCACCGAACTGCAGTCCCAGGGCTACGACCTGCCCGCCTACCCGGAAGAGCCTTCGACCGATGAGGAGAAGGACGTCCGGGCACGCTATGACAAGGTCAAGGGTTCGGCCGTCAACCCGGTTCTGCGTGAGGGCAACTCCGACCGTCGTGCTCCGCAGGCCGTGAAGAACTTCGCCAAGGCCCACCCGCATTCGATGGGCGAATGGTCCAAGGACTCGAAGACCCGCGTCGCCACCATGGGCTCGGACGACTTCCGCGACAACGAGAAGTCCGTGATCATCGACGCCGATGACACTCTGTCGATCCGACTGCGCACCACCGCGGGAGAGACGACGGTCCTCAAGGAGTCCCTGCCCGTTCTGGCCGGTGAGATCGTCGATTCGACGAAGATGAATGCCGCCGCCCTCGACGAATTCGTCAAGGACCAGATCGCCGCGGCCAAGGCCGACGGCGTCCTCTTCTCCGTCCACCTCAAGGCCACGATGATGAAGGTCTCCGACCCCATCCTCTTCGGCAAGGTCATCGAGGCATTCTTCCCCGACGTCTTCGCCGAGTACGGTGACGTCCTCGCCGAGGCGGGACTGACCTCCGACAACGGACTGGCCGCCATCCTCGCCGGGCTCGACACCCTGCCTGCCGACGCAGCCGCCGGAGTCAAGGCCGGAATCGAGAAGGGACTGGCCGACGGGCCCGACCTGGCCATGGTCAACTCGCACAAGGGCATCACGAACCTCCACGTGCCCTCCGACGTCATCGTCGATGCCTCTATGCCGGCGATGATCCGCGTCGGCGGCAAGATGTGGAACAAGGATGACCGGACCCAGGACACCCTGGCCGTCATCCCCGACTCCTCCTACGCCGGCGTCTACCAGACCGTCATCGAGGACTGCCAGGCCAAGGGCGCCTTCGACCCGCGGACCATGGGCACCGTGCCCAATGTCGGTCTCATGGCGCAGAAGGCCGAAGAGTACGGCAGCCACGACAAGACCTTCGAGATCCCGGAGGCCGGAACCGTCGAGGTCGTCAACTCCGCCGGCGATGTGCTCATGAGCCACGAGGTCGCTGCCGGTGACATCTGGCGCGCCTGCCAGACGAAGGACATCCCCGTCCGCGACTGGGTCAAGCTTGCCGTCACCCGGGCCCGCCTGTCCGAGACTCCGGCTGTGTTCTGGCTCGACGAGACCCGCGCCCACGACCGCAACATCAAGTCGAAGGTCGAGGAGTACCTGCGTGACCACGACACCGAGGGCCTGGACATCCGCATCATGAACCCGGTGGAGGCCACCCAGTTCTCCATCGACCGCATCCGCGAGGGCAAGGACACCATCTCGGTGACCGGCAACGTCCTCCGCGACTACAACACCGACCTGTTCCCGATCCTCGAGCTCGGCACCTCGGCGAAGATGCTCTCCGTCGTTCCGCTCATCGCGGGCGGCGGACTGTTCGAGACCGGTGCCGGCGGCTCGGCTCCGAAGCACGTTCAGCAGCTCGTCGAGGAGAACCACCTGCGCTGGGACTCCCTCGGTGAGTTCCTCGCCCTGGCAGAGTCCTTCCGTCACGAGTTCAACGTCCACGGAAACGAGCGGGCCGGCGTGCTGGCCGACACCCTTGACGCCGCGACCGGCAAGTTCCTCGAAGAGAACAAGTCGCCGTCGCGCAAGGTCGGCGAGATCGACAACCGCGGCAGCCATTTCTACCTCACTCTGTACTGGGCGCAGCAGCTGGCCGAGCAGACCGCGGACGAAGCTCTGGCCGAGGCCATCGCACCGGTGGCGAAGGCACTGGCTGAGAAGGAGGACGCCATCGTGACCGAGCTCCTCGAGGTTCAGGGCAGCCCGGTCGACCTGGGCGGCTACTACTACCCGAACGATGCGAAGACCGAAGCCGTCATGCGCCCTTCGGCCACGCTCAATGAGATCATCTCCTCGCTGAGCAAGACCGTCTGATCGACTGGACGAGTCATCGGGTGATCATCTGATCGTCCGATAGGAACGACAGAACGAGTCCCGGCAGTCATCTGCCGGGGCTCGTTCTGTCGTTCCTGAACTCTCCTTCTCTGTTCCTGACCTCACCGCCCTATCAGCAGTTATGATGGGGCGCATGAGCACTCAAGACCCGCGTGGCGATTCGCAGACGCCCGAAGAGCTCCTGGCCGAAACCGATTCAGTCCTCGGCAGTGATACTCCCTCGACGGGCGAGACCGCTGCGGTGGATAAGACTCGGGAGATGTCCCCGCACGAGCAGCATGAACAGACGCAGCCTCCGGCGGGACACACCGGTGAGCTGCCGTCGACGAAGGCGGGGTCAGGAATGTCGGCGGGCATGTGGATCTCCCTCATCCTCGGCGCCGTCATCGTCGTCCTGCTGCTCATCTTCATTCTGCAGAACAACGTTCCGGCCGAGTTCAAGTACTTCGGCTGGCAGTTCGAACTGCCCCTGGGCGTGGCCATGCTCTTCGCTGCGATCGGGGGCATCCTCATCGCCGGGATCATCGGTTCGGTGCGGATCTTCGTCCTGGGCCGCAAACTGAAGAAGATCAACAAGGCCCTGGGCCGCTGATCGATGGCGCACCACCCCAGCTTCACCGAACTGCGCACAGACCTTCCCGTCACCCTCGTCCTCGCCGATACCTCGGCGGAGGCGGCGTGGGCACGCGATGACGATTCCGTGCTCACCGACCAGGAACGCAACTATGCGCAGGAATTCGGCGCCGAGGCGGCCGCCACCTGGTCTGCCGGTCGTGTCGTCCTCCGCCACGTCCTCGGAGCGCATCTGGATCAGGATCCCGCTGCGATCGAGATCCGCCTCGATTCAGCGGGCAAACCGCGTCACGACGAGTGCGAGTTCTCGGTGTCCCGGTCTCGTCGCCTCGTCCTCATCGCCGTCTCCGACGATCCGGTCGGACTCGACATCGAACCGATCCCCGAGCGCGGGGTCGCGCTCGAGGCGATGCAGCTGCTTCACGAAAGAGAACGGGCTGAACTCGACGAGCTTCCCGACGACGACTTCGCTGCCGGTTTCGTCCGCGTGTGGGCGCGGACCGAAGCCTTCCTCAAAGCACTGAGCACCGGCCTGGCTCGCGACCCGGGTCTCGACTACATCGGTGCCGGGCCGCACCCGAACTCACCGCACCCTGATGTCGACATCCACGATCTCGCCGACGGCATTCCGGACGGTCATATCGCGGCCGTCGCGTTCAACCGCTGAGCTCGTCACCCTTCGCAACTGGCGGTCAGGGGTTCTGCGGCTCTTCTTCGCTGAAGGACGGGCCGTTCTCGCCGGTCGTGAAGACCACGGCGATGGCCAACGAGCCTATTCCGACCAGTCCGAAGAGGATCCAGGCCCCAGCAGGGTTGCTGGCAGCGGCGAGGATGAGGCCGACGACAACCGCGACGATGAGAAGGGCGTCGAAGACCATCGGGAACTTCAGATAGCGCCTCTCCCCCTTGGTCACGGCATAGGAGATCTGGGTGGCCGCGCTGAGGAAGAGCAGCACCAGAGCGGTGATGACCAGCCAGCGTGGGGCGAGGAAGAAGTCCTCGAGTCCGCCGAGGAAGATGAAGCCGGCCACGGCCAGTAACAGCTTGATGATGCCGTCGACTGCAAATCCGGAATTCCTCATGACTGAATCCTACTCAAGAGGGTCTTCATCTCTCCCAAGGCCTCCCGCAGCACAGCTGCCTCGACATTCGAATGCGCGATGACCAGACCGTGCCTGACTTCATCGCCGCCGGTCCAGCCGCGGGCCAATGAGGCGACGAGGATGCCGCGCTCGGCCAGCTCACGCAGCAGTGTCGCGGCCTGTTCCTGAGACGTTTCGATGACGAGCGTGCGTCCCTCGTGGACCAGCCCGGGGATCGGACCGACTTCGGACACGACCTCCTCGGCGGCCCGGAGTCTCCGCCGTCCCCGGGAGATGCGACGACGCAGCCCACCGGAGCCGAGGTAGGAGGCGATGGCCATCTGCAGAATCGGCGAGTAAGCCGGCCCGAGTGCCGCGCGCAGGCTCATGAGCTCCTCCGAGATCGGTCCGCGAGCGATGACGTACCCGGTCGATACGGCCGAGGTCAGCAGGGCAGAGAAGGTGCCGATGTGGATGACCTGCGCGCTGCTGCCGGTCGATGAGGCGAGATCGAAGAGGGTCGGCAGCACGGTGCGGGTGAACCGTGCCTCACTGTCGTAGTCGTCCTCGATGAGGAGCGCATCACCCCGCGCCGCCCAGTCGAGCAGGCGGGCACGCTGATCGACCGGCATCGGTGTTCCGTGCGGGAACTGGTGATTCGGTGTCACGACGGCCGCAGCCACATCGGCCTGTGCCGACGAGGAGCCGACCGAGTCCAGGGGTACGAGATGCTGGTCGGTCATCGCCTGACGCAGACCAGGGAAACCGGGATTCTCCACGGCGATGGAGCCGGAGACGCCGACGCTCAGCAGCAGACGCAGACCGTCGCGAGACCCGCTGGTGAGGATGATCTCGTCCGGATCGACGGCCATTCCGCGCGTCAGCCGCAGATAGTCGGCGATCGCCCACCGGGCACGGGGCTGGCCCAAGGGATCGATCGGACCCGGGTCGAGGTCGAGCGATTCCCTCCAGGCCCGCCGAAAGGCCGGTTCGCGCAGGGGATCGTCACCGCCGAACCCCGGGCGCAGATCGACATAGTTGCGCAGGCGCCGCCTCGGCGAGTCCGGAACTCGATGCCTGGGACCCACCGTCGTCGAGGCGGCGGGCAGGTCGGGATTGATCCGCGTGGCCGATCGTTCGGCGGCGATGAGGAACCCCTCCACAGCGAGCTGCGCATACGCTGTCTCCACACTGCCGCGAGAGATTCCGAGATGCTTGGCCAACCGACGGCTCGACGGCACCGCATCCCCGGGCCGCAGAGTCCCGTTCGAGATCAGACGCCGCAGCTCCTGAGTGACCTGGTCAGGCAGCGGAGCCGGCAGACTCTTGTCGACGATTACCGGCAGAGCGATGCCCTCTGCCTGAGTGCCGTCCTGTGACTTCGTGACCATGAGTCGATGATAGGGCGACCTTTTGATTCTGGCCTAAAATACTTCCATGTTTCTGGCTCTCTTGTTGTGCCACTCATCGGTTTAGGCTGGTCGGGAACGGCCGTTCACCCCCGAAGAATCACGATCCCTCCGACTCCCTGGCAGCAGACAGATAACGCTCTGGCCTGCTCCCTGCGTCAACCCGGATCGGCTCCGCGACAGTGAATGGATCTACACCACAATGACCGAAACACAGACCCTGCTCAACACCGGACTGGCTCAGATGCTCAAGGGCGGCGTCATCATGGACGTCGTCAACGAAGAGCAGGCACGCATCGCCGAGGCGGCGGGAGCCTCCGCCGTGATGGCACTCGAACGCGTCCCCGCCGACATCCGCGCACAGGGTGGGGTCGCTCGGATGAGCGACCCTGACCTCATCGACTCGATCATCGGCGCCGTATCCATCCCGGTGATGGCCAAGGCCCGCATCGGACACTTCGTCGAGGCCCAGATACTTGAGACCCTCGGTGTCGACTACATCGACGAATCCGAGGTCCTCTCCCCTGCCGACTATGTCAACCACATCGATAAGTCCGTCTTCACAGTGCCGTTCGTCTGTGGTGCGACCAACCTCGGTGAGGCACTGCGCCGCATCCAGGAGGGCGCATCGATGATCCGTTCGAAAGGCGAAGCGGGCACCGGCGACGTCTCGGAGGCGATGCGCCACCTGCGTACCATCAACTCCGAGATCCGTGCGCTGGGGGCGAAGAGCGAAGACGAGCTCTACGTCGCAGCCAAGGAGATCGCCGCTCCGTACCATCTGGTCAAGCAGGTCGCCAGCCTCGGCCGTCTGCCGGTCGTGACCTTCGTCGCCGGCGGCATCGCCACCCCGGCAGATGCGGCGATGATGATGCAGCTCGGTGCCGACGGCGTCTTCGTCGGCTCCGGCATCTTCAAGTCCGGCAACCCGGAGGCCCGTGCGAAGGCCATCGTCGAGGCGACCACGCACTTCGACGACTCGGACGCAGTGGCCAGGGCCTCACGTGGGCTCGGCGATGCGATGGTCGGCATCAACGTCGCCGATGTCCCCGCACCGCACCGCCTGGCCGAGCGCGGCTGGTGAGAGTCGGCGTCCTCGCCCTCCAGGGAGCCTTCCGTGAGCATCTGCTCATGCTCGGCTCCCTGGGGGTCGACACCCTCAAGGTCACCAAGTCCGAACACCTCGCCGGCCTCGATGCGCTGACTCTGCCCGGCGGAGAGTCCACGGCCATGGTGCGCATCGCCGCCGGCACGGATCTTTTCGCGAAACTGCGCGAACGCATGTCAGGCGGTCTGCCGGTCTTCGGCACGTGTGCTGGGCTCATTCTCCTGGCCGACCGGCTCAGCGACGATTCGCTGGGCGGATACGACCGCCTCGGCGGCCTGGATGTCACCGTGGCCCGTAACGCCTACGGTCGACAACGCGAGTCCTTCACCGCTCCGCTGGCTGTACGTGGGCTGGACGAACCGGTCGAGGGCACATTCATTCGGGCCCCGCAGATCCTCGAACTCGGGCCCGACACCGAGGTGCTCGCCCGTCATGACGATGTGCCCGTCCTCGTTCGGCAGGGTTCGGTGTGGGGAGCCAGCTTCCATCCTGAGCTGGGCACGGACCTGCGGATCCATGCAGAATTCCTCCATCACCTCGGTGCTGCTGTGTAAATTCCTCAACTCCGACGAGGGAAAAGCCGATCTCGAAGGCTTCGGCGGGGCGTCGAAGGCCACCGTCGGCGTCATCCTGCGCAAGATCTCCGAACTCGCGGCCCAGGGCGGCGACGTGTTTTTCGGCGAACCGGAATTCGACACCGCTGATCTGCTGCGCACCGACGACAACGGTGCCGGAATCGTCTCTGTGCTCGAACTGCAGAAACTCAGTCAGTCGCCGGCCCTGTTCTCCACGTTCATCATGTGGCTGCTGGCCGACCTGTTCCAGGACCTGCCGGAGGTCGGCGACCCGGACAAGCCCTCGCTTGTGTTCTTCTTCGACGAAGCCCACCTGCTCTTCGCCGGCCCGTCGAAGGCCTTCCTCCAGTCGGTGACGCAGACCGTGCGGCTCATCCGCTCGAAGGGCGTCGGCATCCGGGAAGAAGTCGGCGAAGAAGGACGACGAGAACCTGTTTTCCCAGGTGGTGAAGTCCTCGGCGTTCAAACAGTTCACAAGGACCGCGGCACGCGAGATCGCACGCGGAATCTTCGGCACCTCACGACGCCGGCGCTGATACCCGCAGTGTCTTCTCGCCGGCGCTCACCCGCAGTTCCAGGCAGTCGCCGATGAGGTCTCCGTCGAGTTGTGCCGGTACCGGTGACTCGACGGTGACCGTCGTCTCGGTCGTGCGGCGATAGTTCATGAGCGGGTGGGTGTCCGGTCTGCCCTGCAGGCATGCCGCGGCGATTCCTGCCCAGGGTCGGCACCGCGCCATGGGTGAGTGCGGGAACGGACCGACGGTGAGCATGGAGAAGGTCTGAGCACCGATCCGCGCTTCGGGGAACACGGCGATGGGTCCTGCAGGCCGGGTCACCTTCGAGACCATCACCGACCACACCTGTCCCGAGGCGATTCCTTCCTCTGCGCCAGCGGTTCCCTCCCGTGTGCTTGCGGTGTCTGCCGTGCTCGCGGTGAAATCTGCGGCGAAGAGGGCCCGCGCGGCTCCCCACGCATAGCCGAGCAGCCCGAGCGAGGCATGGTGGTGGGCGACGGCCCGGGCGTCTCCCCCGATTCCTGCGAGACTGATGAACTCGGTGCGATGTCGAGCGCAATCAGCCGTCTGGAAATCGGCAGTATTGATCGGAACGTTCCGGAGGTTCGGCGGATCGCCGGCACGGATGATCGATGCGATCGTGCGCATGCAATGGTCGATGGCGTGCCGGGAGGATCGGAGGCCGATATGGCGGCTGAGCACGTTCGCGGTCCCGGTCGGGACGAGGAATGTGGGAGTCCCTGCCTCGGCGAGCACCGCCGCCGTCGCTCGGATGGTGCCGTCACCACCGAGGAGGATGACGGTGTCGGCTCCCCACGCGATGAGCTGTTCGGCCTGCCACCGACCGGAGCGTTCGACGCTGGTGGTCATGCTTCGGTACTGTGCGCCGACATTGCGCAGTTCCGGCACGAGCTCGGCATACGCCCGCAGGGTCGCCGGGTGTTTGGGGTTGAGGATGATCCCGACGGCGATGCTCTTCGGTCTCGATCCCGGTCGGTCAGCCGCGGCCATCTGGCCGGCCAACGGTGTGCGTGTCGAGTGGAGTTCGTCCATCGTCGGTCGTCTCTGCGTTCTCAGACGAAGGCCGGATGTGTTGCACTCACCGAGTCGACAGCCTCCAGGTCAACTCTCTCCCCTGGGAATGTGTCGACAATGACTCGCGGACCGGTCTTGCGGGGTGATCGCTTCCACGTGGCGCGCGCACGCGTGCCGGTCAGAACTGTGTTCTTGAACATTCCGTTGCCTCCGGGAACAACGAGTCTTTCGTGGGCAGGGTCGACAGTGGCGCTGCGATCCTTGTACCCGAGGATGATCTCGTCGAATCCCGGCAGCAACATGGTCTCCTGCGCCGCAGTCTCCCATTCGGCCAGCCGGTCCTCCAGATCCGGTGCGTGCGCGTAGTCGGTGCCGTCGATGTCGGAGCTCACAATCTCACCGGCAACGATTCCGGCCTGAATGGCCCTTCTCATCCTCGTCTTCGGCAGTCCCGTCCAGCGTGTCGCGTCGTCGACCGTGACCGGGCCGTGGCTGGTGACGAAGCGTCTCATCCATTCGCGGTCGGCCGCCTCGGCGTCCAGGTCTGTGGGTGTGGGCACCCAATCGGCGGTGAGCACGTATTTCATGTCGTCCTTGCCCTCGATCATGGGGGCTTGGACGATGATGTTCTGCAGCGCCAGGGACGTGATGAGGTACCGGGCGTGGCCGTATTCGTCTCCGGCGCCGATGGGAGCGAATGCGTCGAGCAGTTCGTCGCGCGTCAGCGGTCCCCGATCCCGGATGGCCGCTGTGGCGAGTTCCGCCGCCTGATCGAGCATCGCGTCGGTGATGCCGAAGTGCTCACGCCGCTTGGCCGTGGATTTCATGGTCCGTGCCCCGGTCAGGCCGAGGATCCATCCGATGTCCTTGGCCGTGGTCAGGTGGATGGTGCCGCGTTGGGTCCAGGAACGCACGATCTCTCCCGAATCGATGGCGGCTCGGACGGCAGCCACACCGTCAGTGACATCCGGTCCTGAGCGCAGGGCGACGGAGGCCAGTGCTCCCCCGAGGGCTTGGGCTTGAACGCAGCCGAGATGCTCGACGACGGCTCCGGCAGGTGAGAGTTCGGATCCTGTCGGTGACTGAGGTGGAGGTCCGATGAGTCCCTGCGAGATCAGCCGGGCTGCCGAGATCTGATGTGCGTCCATGGTCCAACGTTAGTGCACGCCGGTGACATGGCGGTTGCGAAAAGACGTCAAACCGGGGATGCAGGACGGTGATCGCAAAGTCGAACAGGTCAGCCCATGATGTCGATGAGTCCGGGCACCCGCACGCGCGGCAGGCTGCCCGAGGTGGCGAACTCTCCCCAGATCCGGCGCAGCTCGGGACCGGCGATATCAGTGGTCGCACCGTAGTCGAGGAAGGAGTCGTGCCAGATCTCGCCGGGGAAGATCAGCGGCAGGTCTCCGGAGTGGGCGGCGTCGAAGAAGCTGCCGTCCCCGCGGGAGACGATGAGCAGGCGGGCGCCCTGACCGCCGGACATCCGGTGGCGGTCATAGAATTCGCGTCCGGCCCGGGTATAGACCGCCGCCGTGACGCCGGAGATAAGGGATTCGAGCATCGGGGAGGTCAGCGGGCGGTCGTGGAGGCGACGCAGCGCGGGAACGAAGCCGGCGAAGAAGGCGATTTCGCGTTCCGTGCGGGTCATGAGCACGTCGAATTTCGGGGCGACTGCGGCCCAGGCCTCGGCTGCCTTCGTTCGTGATGGCAGCGGGTACCGGCCGTAGCGGACTCCGAAGCACATTCCGGCGTGCAGGCCACCGACGAGGGCGGCCTTGTGCACTTCCTCCTGCGCTCTGAGAATGTCATCGATGCTGGCTGCCGGGTCGATCTTCTGGGCGACTTTCCCCATCGCCCAGTTCATTGCATCCGTGCCGCCGGCCAGTCCCAAGGGAGCTGAGGCCATGAGCACCCGGCGGAAGAGCCCTGCGGTGCCGTCGGCGATCATGAGGTGAGCGCAGGCGTCTGCTCCGGCGCTCTGTCCGGCGACCGTGACATTGTCCGGGTTACCTCCGAAGGCGGAGATGTTCCTCTGCACCCAGCGCAGGGCGGAGATCTGATCGAGGACTCCGAGGTTGAGGTGTTCGTCTCGCCCGGTTCCGAGGTATCCGAGGACTCCGAGGCGGTAGGTCACGGAGACGACGATGATGTTCTGTTCGGCGGCCAGGGCGTGCGGATCGTAGATCTCCGCGTCTCCGGCACCGGCGACGTAGGCTCCGCCGTGGATCCAGACGAGGACGGGAAGTCCCGCCTCGGTGGCGGAGCCCTTCGGCATGGTCACGCTCACGCGCAGACAGTCTTCGCTGATGGGAAGCCCACCGAGTTGGTCGAAGGTCATTCCGGCGTTCGGGTCGCGGCGCAGCTGCGGGCTGGCCGGGCCCGGTTGACCGCCGTCGATGACGTCGACCGGAGGTTCATCGACGGGAGGGAGGAAACGACCTGCGCGGGCATAGCGGATGCCTCGTGCACGGATCACATCTTCGCTGACATATGCGCGCACGCGCCCGCACGGGGCCGCGATGTCCCGTGTCTCCTCCATACGGTCAGCTTACTTGCTGGGTTCGACCGGAGGCTCGGCCGACCAGGGGAAGACGATCCACTGATCGGTGCGCTTCCACACGAAGTCCGGGTCGATGATCGACGCGGACTTCGCATAGATGACGGCCGACTGGGCTTCCGCGCCGTGTTTGCGCAGCAGTTCGAGGACGAGAGCCAGGGTGCGTCCGGAGTCGGCGACGTCGTCGACGACGAGCAGCTTCTTGCCCTTGATCGCTTCGATGTCGAGCATCGGGGCGAGCAGGATCGGGTCGGGCAGGGTCTCGTGGACGTCGGTGTAAAACTCGACGTTGATGGCGTCGGAGAGCTTGAGCCCCAGCGCATAGGCCAGTGCTCCGGCGGGCAGCAGTCCACCGCGGGCCACGGCGATGACGATCTCGGGATCGTAGTCGGAATCCGCGATGGTCTGCGCCATTTCCCGCGCCGACCGGCCGAACATGTCCCAGCTGAGAATCTCTTTTTCGTCGAGATCGGTCGAATCGGCGTGGTAGGCCATGGATGCTCCTCGTGTCTGCCCGTTTGTGGTTCGAGCTTCAAGGATACGCCGTCGCCGGTTCAGCGCAGAAATACCTCGAACCCGGCCATTTCCTGGGCTTGTGAGCCGGTATGAGCCGGCGGGTTCGGGTTGACCCAGTATTCGCCGGTGTGGGCATTGCGTTCGAGCAGCCGGTAGTCGATGAGTTCACGCCGCAGCAGGGCGAAGTCCGGATGGAAATCACTGAGGATGGCATTGAGCCGTTTCTCGTCGTAGACCCGATCCGGTTCAAGGGCGGCGAGGACTTCGAGGAGGACGAGCACGAGGGCGCGGCGTTTCGTCGGAACGGCAACGAGGCGGCCGTCGGGCATGAACGTTCTCAGTGTCTTCGCTCGAAACCGCGCGATCTCCGGGTCGATGACGGATTCGGTGCGGGAACCTCTGTCGGATCCTGGCCCCTGGTTCGCGGCGACCAGCGCGGTGCGGGCCGTGGTGTAATTCTCACCGGTTTCGGTCATCCGCGTGCGAACGAGCTTCTTGAAATCCTTGTCCTTGGTCATGGTGTCACTTCCTGTGGCGACCAAGTCTCCCCCAGCACGAAACCTGGTCAGGAAATCACCGTGCCGGTTTCGTCCGAGGATTCTCTCCCCTTCGCCATGCGGTCGGTGTGCTGGGAACACGACCTCGGCTGGGCGTTGGATGCGCCGAACACCAGTATAGACACAGTGGTCGGTGGTCGAAGCGGATGCCGGTTGTCAGCTCTCGAGCGCTTCGACGTACATCCACCGTCCGGCTCGGCGGACGAAGGAGGAGTTCTCTTCGAGGACATGATCGCCGAGGTGGTCCCGGAATCGCGCACGGAAGTGCACGGTGCCGGTGGCATCATCGATTCCCCCACCCGTCGTGGACATGATTTCGAGGCCGAGCCATGTGGTCGCGTCATCGACGCCGACATCGTCGGGTCGGTTTTTGGCGTGCCAGGTGCGGAAGAGGTGGTCTTCGTTGCCGCGGACGAAGGCGGTGTAGCGGGAGCGCATGAGCGCCTCGGCGGTGGTGGGCCACGTTTCGCCGTCGAGGGCTGGTCGGCAGCAGTCGTCGTAGTCGGTACCCGGAGGCATTCCGGAGCAGGGGCAGGTCATCTGTCGATGATATCGGGCGTGGACAGCAGGGGCAGGCGTGCGAAGATGGGGGCATGACTTCACTGTTCCTGTCTGGAGACCCGAAGGCCGATGCGCTGTTGGCCGAAGACCGCTTCGCCCTGCTCGTCGGAATGCTGCTTGATCAGCAGGTGACCATGGAGAGTGCCTTCGCGGGTCCGGCCAAGCTCGCTGAACGACTGGGCAAGCTCGACATCGACGAGATCGCCGAGATGAACCCGGATGACTTCCTCGACATCTTCGCCCAGACTCCCGCAGTCCACCGGTTCCCGAAGTCGATGGCCGGACGTGTGCAGAAGCTCGCGGCAGCCATCATCGACGACTACGACGGGAATCCCGAGGCGATCTGGACTGAGGGTGATCCCAGCGGCGCTGAGGTGCTCAAACGTCTGAAGAAGCTGCCCGGTTTCGGTGATCAGAAGGCCAAGATCTTCCTGGCCCTGCTCGGCAAGCAGTTCGAACTTCAGGCCGAAGGCTGGCAGAAAGCCGCTGGTGACTACGGCGACGCAGATGCCCGCCGTTCGATCGCCGATGTCCGCGATGACGTCACTCTGCAAGAGGTGCGCGCCTTCAAGAAGCAGCAGAAGACTGCGGCCAAGGCCGCAAAGGCTGCAAACAAATAGCGTTGGTCGCCCAGAGTCGCGTACTTCCACGCACTCGGACGTGAGTTATCCACAGATTCGACTTCGCCTGTTCTAAAAAGCGTGCCTGTCGAATAATGTAGGGAATCCGGGCGTCGACCGACCGGGTCGCGCCGCAGTTACAGACCACAGAGGCGTGGAATGAGAACTGGATCGTCCCAACCGTATCGTCGACCTGCCCAAGTATTCGTTGCCGTATTCTGCGCGCTGAGTTTGGTCTCGGTCGTCGGCTGCTCCGATAATTCCCCGGTAGCCGCACCGACGTCGACTCTGCCCGCTCAGCAGCCGGACGGAGCGTCGACTGATGACGCCGCCGAGGTGGCCATCCCCGACTACGAAACCGACCTCGACCTCAATAAAGATGAGAAGAAGGCCGTCGAGGGCGCGTTGGTGGCGTTCGATGATTTCATTCAAGCTATCAACGAAGCATATTCAGGGAAGTCCGGGGCAGCGGACAATTTTCCCCAGTTCGCGTCAGGTGAAGCCTTGAAATCAATTCAGTCTGAAGCCAAAACTGTAACGTCGGATGAGGCTACGTTTGAAGGCCAAATAGCGCCGTTGAAGGTCGAAATATTTGAAGTCGCCAGATCAGAGGATTCAGCGGAACCAGCAACGGTGAAAGTGAATTTTTGTGTTGACACGTCGAAATGGAGGATGACCCCTGCAGGGCAGTCACCGACTTCGAACCCCGACGGAAAAGTGACGATGCAACACACGATTCAGCAGAAGGATGGGAGCTGGAAAGTCAACCAGCAAAATCTCTGGGAACGACGTTGCTAGCCAAAGTAGCTTCCCACTCTGTTCTTATTTTTGCGTTCATCGCTATCTGCTTGCTCACGATTCCGAACGCGGCAGTGGCAGCACCGGCTTGCACCATTGGAGACACAAGTGGCTGCGAGGCAGTCAAGCCGCCTGCACCCCAACCTCCTCCCGGCGGGGGCGGCTCTGGCGGTGGCGGAGGCTCCGGGGGTGGAGGCTCTGGCGGAGGCGGCAATGGCGGCGGCGGCTCCGGAGGCGGAGCCGGCGGAGGTGGACTGCCTGACTGTCCGACGGAAGAGGTCGGCTATCTGTGCGTGAGCGAACCCGGCCCCGGCGGTGGAGGCGGTGGCGGAGGTGCTCCGGCTCGGCCCGATCCACCGACTCACATCCCGGAATCGCAGTTTCAGAACTTCGACATTCCGGCACCCACAATCTACGCCTGGCCAAAGGATTGGGCCGTCGTCGGCAAACCGGCCGCCTTCTGGACGGACACCGATGTCAGCTATATCGACATGACACTGCTGACCTATGCCGTCAAAGTCAAAGTCACCCCAGAGCGCTTCAACTGGGACTTCGGAGATGGATCGGGCACGACGACCACCGCGAAGGGTGCGAAGCCGTTGCCTGGCAACGCCCCACAGATCGGACACGAATACCAAGAATCGGGCAAAGTGTCGGCTTCGATGACTGCAACATTCAGCGGAGAATTCTCCGTCGACGGTGGCCCCTGGCTTCCTATCGACGGATTCGCTCACGTCGCCAGCAACGACATCGCCATCGAGGTCTACCGTTATCACCGCTACCTCGTCGACGAAGACTGCTATTCCAATCCTCGCGGGCCAGACTGCGCCAGATCTGCTCGATGATGCCCTGAGAACGTCGGCCGGAATTGATCAGAACATCGAATACGTGTGGGCAGTGAGACCTCGACGACAGTAACCTGGAACAATGGTCACATGGTGTGCCGAATCAACGAGCTCCTGATCGATTCTCATTGGCCGATCGTCATCATCGGCGCGGGTCAAGCCGGGCTGTCCGCAGCACATTATCTCTGGCGCGACGGCCTCGCACCGGGCAAAGACTTCATCATCCTCGATGCCGGAGACGGACCTGGTGGAGCCTGGCGCGAACGGTGGGACTCCCTGACCTTGGGCACCACCAACCACATCTCCGACCTGCCCGGATTCCCTCTCGGACGTCCCGACCCGAACGTCCCCGCCTCGGAGATCGTCTCCGACTACTACTCCCGCTTCGAACGCGAGCTCGAACTCTGTGTCATCCGCCCGGCTGAAGTTGAGACTGTGCTGTCCGAAGAACCCGGAGAGGGACGGTTCACCATCGTTGCCACCATCGACGGCGGACAGGTGACGCTCTCCACCGACTTTCTCATCAACGCGACCGGCACCTGGACCCAACCATACGTCCCCTTCGTCCCTGGCATCGCCGAGTTCGAGGGCCACCAGCTGCATACCGTGAACTTCCGAGACGTCGAAGACTTTCGGGGACTGCGCACACTCGTCGTCGGCGGCGGGATCTCCGCCACTCAGTTTCTTCTCGAACTCGCCGAGGTGACCGACACTCTCTGGGCCACACGCCGTCCCCCGAACTTCACGTCCAGAGAATTCGACGGCCAGTGGGGCCTCGAAGTCGAACGAGCCGTCCGGGAGCGAACACTGTCCGGTATGGCGCCTGCCAGCGTCGTCCGAACCACAGGTCTGCCGATCCGCCGCGAATTCCGAGACGGAATCGACTCGGGAATTCTGGTCTCTCGCGGCATGTTCGACCGCATCCTTCCGCACGGTGTCCACTTCCCCGGAATCGGCGACTCCGAACTTCCGACCTCGGCGGAGGGTCTCGGTCCTTCAGCCAGCGACCATCTGGCAGTGCCCGAGTCATGGGCTCCATTCGACGAACCACGAGACGAAGAGGTCGACGTGATCTTCTGGAGTACAGGGTTCCGGGCGGCGCTCAAACACCTTGCACCGCTGCGTCTTCGCACACCGGATGGCGGGATCTCCATGGACACCGAGGTCGCGGTCAAAGACGATCCGCGGCTGTTTCTCGTCGGCTACGGATCGGCCAGTTCCACGCTCGGAGCTACCAGAGCGGGAAGGATAGCGGCCCGGGAACTGCTCAAACGCATGTCCGACGGTCGGCAGCCTCAAGGCAGGTCTGGGGCTGCGAGCACCTGATCGTCGAGGCGAACTGTCGGCAGCACCTGTCGGAACTGGTCCTGCGCCTCGGTGTCATCGGCTTGCGCGAGCATGTCGACGCTGACCTTGAAAAGCCGACCCTCGACGGATATTCCGGCAACGGTACCGAAGATCACTGAATCTTCCTTGTCGACTGCTCGCATATCGTCGGGAGCCAGCGTGCCATGAAAGACCCAGTATTCTCCCCCGATGAGTGAACCGGTGGACTCGCTGCCCATGGATGATCCCGAAGTGCTGAACATCCGCTCTCGTGCCTTGTCCACCAATGCTTGTGGTGTCGACTCGTCATCATCGAGACAGTTGACCGTGATGATCGCTCCGGAATCGGTTTCATAGAGTCGATATCCGTCGTATCCGGACCCGTCAGCCCAGTCAGCGCTCAAGGCCAAGCTGACTTCGACGGGACACTGTCCACCCAGTTCGACAGTGGTCGCACTCATGCCATCGGGAATCGTCGGACCGGTTGCTGTCGGCGAAGGAGACTGACCGTCACCGATCCCCACGTTTGCCGGCTTGGATCCCGCATCGTCCGAGCTGCTGACCCGGAACGCCGAACACCCGCTGAGAACCAGCCCCAGGACCAGCGTCACCGCTACGAGTGGTCTGTTCATCTTCGTCTGCCTTCACTCGATCCGTGGGTCATCCATATCGTACCCAATCGCCGACCCGTCCCCGCTCTCTAGCGCAACTGCGAGCTGCCGCCTAGCCTGGAATCATGAATGAGATCCCGCTTTTCGATGACTCTGATATCAACCGAGTGCTCTGCGTGGTAGCGCACCCCGACGATATGGAATACGGCGGTTCCGCGGCAGTGGCAAAATGGACCGATGAGGGCAAGGAGGTCGCCTATCTCCTGCTCACCCGCGGGGAGGCGGGGATCCGGAACATGCCCCCTGAGGAGGTGGCACCGCTGCGCGCGGAGGAGCAGCGTCGGGCGTGCAATATCGTCGGCGTCGACGATCTGGAGATCCTCGACTTCCAGGATGGACTGCTGGAACCCACGCACGAACTGCGAAAGGCGATAGCGCGGAAAATTCGTGAGTTCCGACCGAACGCGGTCGTCGTGACAACCTTCGACCTCAAGGTTCAGTGGGGACTCAATCATGTCGACCATCGCCATGCCGGCGTCGCCACCGTCGATGCGATCCGCGATGCCGACAATCCCTGGGTCTTCACCGATCTCAAGGACGAGGGACTCGAAGCGTGGAAGGCGGATCGACTGCTCATCAACGGAGCACAGCCCACACACGCCGTGGCACTCAGGGCCGAGCACGTCAGTCATGGTGTGCGCTCCCTCGAGGCGCACAGGGTGTATTTGAACGCACTCAGCGACCATCCGGCACCGGACGACATGATTCCCGGAATCACCACGAGCGGTGGAGAACTCGCCGGCGTCGACTATGCCCTTCCGATCACCGTCATCGACATGTGAGCACGTCGGCATGTGCCAGCTATTGGCATGCGCTGCATGTTCGCAAACGAGGCAACGACTCGTATCGGCACACGTTGCTGACAGAAGACGAACCGGGCGGGGCACGAGTGAGTCCCGCCCGGTTCACTATTCGCAGGTCGAAGTTCCGACCCGCGAAGAGGAGATCAGGCTCCCAGAGCCGCGATTGCCGAATCGTAGTCGGGTTCGGTCGTGATCTCGTCGACGAGCTGCGTGTACGTTACGGTGCCCTTCTCATCGAGGACGACGACGGACCGTGCGAGCAGACCAGCGAGCGGACCATCGACCATGGTCACGCCGAAGTCCTTGCCGAACGAGCTGCGGAATCCCGATGCCGTGACGACGTTCTCAATGCCCTCGGCGCCGCAGAAGCGAGCCTGGGCGAATGGAAGGTCGTTGGACACGCAGAGAACGGTGGTGTTCTCCAGACCCGCGGCGAGTTCGTTGAATTTGCGCACCGAGGCGGCGCAGACGCCAGTATCGAGGCTGGGGAAGATGTTGAGCACGACGCGCTTGCCCGAGCGATCCTGGGAGTTCACATCGCCGAGGTCGTTGCCGACGAGGGTGAATGCCGGGGCCTGTTCGCCCTTGGCGGGCAGGTCGCCGACGGTCTTGACCGGAGATCCCTGAAATGCTGTGTTGGCCATGCTTGACTCTCTCCTTCTTCGAAGCTGACTGCTGTCACTCTCACTCTACGTGAGTTGCCGCCGAGGCGAACCCGATCAACATGGACCGGAGGCTCGACCTCCCTTCGACCAGCTGAGTGCCGGTTTACCGATGCTCACGCCACGGAGGAATCGGCGTCGCCGGCCTCATCCTTCGATGATGCAGATTTCGCCTCGACGACGATGAGGATGACGACAACAGCCGCGCCGAGGACGGCGAGCAGAATCGGGCCGAGAACCGGGTCGACGGGAGCCAGCAGTCCACCCGCCCCGTGCTCTTCGCCGTCGGCGCCCACCTCGGCAGATGACTGCCAGGGCCAGAGTGCGCGCAGGGACCCGAACATCAGTCCTGCCATGACGATGAGTGTCCACCACCGGTGATTGTGCAGGAAGTATTTGAGGAGATTGACGAAGACCGCCAGGCCGAGGACTGCGCCGAGCAGGAAGATTCCGAGGTATCCGAAATCACGTGAGTCCACGGCGCGCAGTGTGGTCGAGTACATGCCGACTGCCAGCAGCAAGAATGATCCGGACACTCCTGGCACCACGAGTGCGCAGATGGCGATCGAAGCGACGAAGAAGACAGCGATGAGCGGTGGGTTCTCCACGTCTGCCCCGCCGGCCAGACCCGTCATCAAGAATGCGAGAGCGGCAGCGACGATGAAGGCCAGAACGCCGAGGAGCGCCGGTTGCCGCGAGGAGCGTGCCGGCAGCATGCGCAACGGCACCGCAATGCTGGCGGCGACGAGGCCGAAGAACAGTCCGCGGGAGAGTTCGGGATTGCCGGTCACGAAGGATTCCAGGACACCGGCGATGGTGAATACGGCCACGGCCATCCCCAACAGAACCGGGACGACGAGGAACCAGTCGGTGCGCCGCAGTTCTGCCAGTGCTCCGCTGACACGCTTGGGGCCGGTCACCAAGGTCTTCGCCGCGGCAACGACGTGCGCTGCGGAATCGATCAGCTGGTCGTAGACTCCGGTGACCAAGGCAATGGTTCCGCCGGAGACCCCGGGGACGAGTTCGGCGCTGCCGATAAGGAATCCGCGGAGCAGGTCGAGCGGCAGGAGTGCTTTGGACCGTTTCGGCGCAGTGTCGGTTCCGGTCGATGGGATGTTCGTCATACCTCCCAGCCTATTTGATCCGCCCTCTGCTCAGTGCCCACGACTCAGTCGCCGATCTCACCATCGATGTCCTCGCGCAAGATGTCCGCATGGCCCGCGTGCCGGGCATACCCTTCGATCCCTCATCGTTCATTCGGGGCATTGCTCGGATCGGTCAACGGCAGGGACATGCTGAACCTCTCTGATCATGCAGACGGCCTGATGCTCGAACCAGGCGGGTGAGGCTCACTCTAGTTTTCGCCGGCCGATGTCGAAGAGGTTTCCTTCGGGATCTCTCAAGGTCGTCCATTCGATCCCATATTCGTCGAAAGACGCGAGCTTAAGTGCGCCCAAGGAGACCGCACGGTCGACGTCCGCCGGATAGTGAGGATCGTCGAGGTCGATGTGCAGCGGGTTCTTCCCCTCTGCCCGTTCGTCGACCTTGAGGAAGAGCATTCCCGGGGTCGGTGACTCGCTGGTGTGGACTCCCCCGATGCTCGCAACGAATTCGTTGGCACCGGGGTGGATGTCTGCGCCGAGGAGGTCCGCCCAGAAGATCGATTGAGCTTCCACATCGAGGCAGTCGAAGGTGATGCTCAAAGATGCCAGCGACGCCATGAGCGCGGTCCTTTCGCAGTCGGATCGGTGTTGACCCGACTCTAGAACACCCCACCGACATGGCACATCGAAGGCGTCATCATCGGTTGTCCGCCGTCATCGTCACGTCAACCGCGGGGCTGGCGCGCCAACTGCCGCGACTGAGCGACGAGGCGACCGGCCGAGTCCCACAGTTCGCAGTCCTCTTCGAACATGCCGCCGGCGATGTTCCGAGTGGACAGCCGTGCGCTGATCCAGCCAGGAGCGGGCAGGGCGCGGACGTGTGCGGTCAGTTCCATCGTCGGCGCCCAGTTGAAGCGACCGAGGTCGAACATCACCGGCGGAAACGAATCGAGGAACGTCAACAGGGACAGAGGATCCGGGTCGGTACCGTCGATGAACCGAATCCAGCCTTGCAGCACTCCGCGCCCGCTGGGTCTGCCGACCGCGAAGCCTGCGGTGGCCGGGTCGAGGCGCATATCGAACCGTTGGATGAGCGGCGCCGCCTTCTTGAAGTCCTCGCTGGCTTCGGCGACACCGACGCATTCTTCCGGTGGGGGCAGCTGGGGCGGCGCGGCTGTCGTGCCGACATCGTCGGGAAGCTCGCCGAGGTTGCCCATGGTGGCCATCGCAGAGATCGTCGGTGCCCCGTTCTGGGAGAGTTCGATGCCGTAACTCGCCGTCGATCGGCCTTCGCGCAGTGTGCGTGTGGTGATGTCGACCGGACCTTCTCTGCTCGGTCCGAGATAGAAGGTGGAGATGACGAGGGGGTCCGGGGTACTCGGGTGGACGGCCCGCAGTGCTTGTCCGGCGACTCCGAGGAGGTAGCCTCCGTTGACGGCTCCGGCGACTTTCCAGCCGGCGTCGAGCTCGGCGGTGAAGCTGTGGTCGCCTTGACGGGTGACTGCGGTGGCCTGTGAGAACTCACTGACGGTCGATTGACTCATATCACATACAGTACCAACAACTGAACGAACGTCCAGCCAGATTCAATTCCGACAATATTGTCGTTCATTGCCGTGGCGATAGTTACCTGTCGCCTGTGCCAACAGCTATTGGTCAGTATCGTCATCTCGGCCGAGTCTGGGGATGAGCGCGGCAGCGTTCCTTCCGCCGAGCTCCATGACGGTGCGGCCGCCTCGGCGAATGAGGAAGATGCCGGATTTGGCGACCTGGTAGTCGAATAAATCGTCTTCAAGGCTCATGTCTGGAGCCCTTCGTCAGTTGGTTCGGGACTAACCAACTTCGACTCTGATTCAAGTACAGCAATGGTGCCCCTGACCAGCTGGTCAGGGGCACCATTGCTCTTTCAGTCAACGAGTGACTGTCAGAGTGTGTTTCAGTTGTTCTTCTTGCGACGCATGGTCAGAACGACTGCGGCTCCACCGACGAGGAGCAGTCCGGCTCCGGCAGCGAGGCCGGTCAGCTCGGCACCGGTGCGAGGCAGATCAGATCCACCGCCGTCGCCGTTTCCATCATCGTTGCCGCCGCCGTTGCCGTCTTCATCGGCAACGACCTGGAAGGAGCCGGTGAGGACTTCTTCGTCTTCGGTGTCATTGGCGCCGGTGACCTCGAGGTCGTACTTACCGAGGTAGGCCTCAGGGTTCGAGGAGCTGGTGCCGTAGATCGAGAATCCGACGACTCCGTCAGCGTTAGCGGTTTCTTCCATCGAGAAGTCGTCGATACCCTCAGGCGCACCGGTAACCTTGAGAGTAACCTTTTCGCCCTCTTCGAAGCCTTCAGCGGTGATCTGAACGCCCTTGTCCTTCTTCACGAAGTCCGAAGCTGCGATCTCCTTCGGCTCGACGGTCAGCTTGCGCTCGGCCGGGGCTTCTTCAGCCTCGACGGTCACCATAAAGTTGGTGGCATCCGAGGTCTGCCCGTTAGCGGTGACCGTGGCGGAGTAGGCGTAGTCGCCAGCCTCAGCCGGAGCTTCGGCGGAGAAGTTTCCGTCAGCATCGGTCTTGACCGTAACGCTGCCCTCAGCCGGTGCGGCCTGAGCCTGAGCGGAACCTGCCTGGGCATCGCCGACAGGCTTCCAGGTCAGATTCACTTCGGCGTTCAGAGCAGCCTTGCCGGTGATCTTTCCACCTTCGACAACTGTCTGGTCTCCGACCTTCGGGGCCTCAGGCTTCTTGTCACCGTCTGCGTCGGAATCGGCTTCGTCATCCTTGCCGTCTGCGGCAGCGGAAGAGTCGGCGTCGTCACCGTCGGCGGCAGCGGAGGCGTCTGCATCCTTACCGTCGGCGTCTGCTTCAGCGTTCGAATCGTCACCGTCGGCGGCAGCACCGGCATCGGAATCATCCGATGCCTTGACAGTCACAGTGAAGGAAGCGGCCTCCGAGGTCTGACCGTCGACAGTAGCAACGGCCTTCGCATCGTAGTCACCTTCTGCTTCGGGACCTTCGAGAGTGAAGTTTCCGCTGTCATCGGCTTTCGCGGTGGCTTCGCCTTCCGCAGCACCAGTCCAAGTGACCTTCACGTCAGCACCGGCCGCAGCCTTGCCAGTGATCGCACCCTTGGGCTCGATGGTCTGGTCCTCGACCGTCGGGGCTGAGGGAGCCTCCGGCTCTTCACTCGGGCCGTCGAGCGTGAACGACTCACCGGATTTGGCCAACGAGTTCTCGAGGTCAGCCACCCACGACCACTGACCGTATTCGGGACTGTCATCACGGGGTCCGCCCGAGATCACTCCCACTGCGGTGCTTCCCTGGTAGACAGCGCCGCCGGAATCACCAGGAGCAGAGAAGGGCTCTTCCCCGGAGGTGACCTCGAACCCGTGGACTGCCCTACCACCGATGTTCTGATAATCAAATGCGTTGGGGTCGTCGAGAACGGTGCCTTCGGTATGGCCGGTAGTCCGCCCCGATTTCTCGATGGAATCGCCTGGAACAGCCGCTCCGACATTCGTGACGTCCACCGTGCTAGCAGAGAGGTCGTTCTCTCCCGCCGAAGTCCAATCGGTTACCTCAGCTTTGGTAGTGAAACCATCGGCAACCTTGATCACGGCGAAGTCGATTGCCTTGTCTTCATCTGCAACCGTGCCATTGTCGTTGATGTCGGATCCATACTGATTGAATCCCCAATGGCCAATCGACCCGACGCCCGCTGGCTTGAAGCCTTCGCCGTCTGCCGCATCTGCTGAAGACGGAAGCTCCATATCAAGAATTTCGTTCTGAGCACCGTTGGTGGAGTCAACTGCGCAATGTCCCGCAGTCAGGACCACTTGGTTGCCCTGAGCGTCCCAACCAGCAAATCCGGTTGAGCACCCGGAGATCATCTGTGAGTCGGAGGGAACCGATACCAGATAGCCGGCACCGCCGACCAGATCGGTATCGGCCTGTGGCTCAGCTTCAACGTATTTCGGGTTAACTACAACCTTGACGTTGTCGTAGCTGGATGAGAAAGCCTTGACCTTTTCAGTCTCCTTCGAGACCCCAACCACGAGTTGGTCACCATCGACCCCGAAACGTCCGAGCTCGGGAGCCAATTCACCGTTCTTGTCGGAGAGGTTCTTATAGACGGCAGTCTGCACAGCATTCTCGCTGGAGACTTTCACCTCTGGCTGATCAGCCGCCGCTGGCCCTGCGACGAATGCGCCGCCGAGTCCCAGTGCCGCAGCCGCCGCCATGGCCAGCGAACTCTGCACGAGTTTCTTCTGCATAAGTTGTTGTCTCTCTGTTCTGAGGGATCAATGTCACAAGTTGATGACCTAAGTCACGATAAGGTTACGGGCCACACTCAGGTACTACCAAAAAAGTACGTTCAAAACTGTGAACTTAATGTACGAAACTTCAGGAGATGTACACGGCCCCTGGCTGTTATCTCCACCGAGACTCCCCCATGAATCGACGATGCCCCCGGTCAGAAGACCGGGGGCACCGTCAGTGAGTGTTCAGCAGACCGTCAGACGTTCAGCGGCACTGCACTCAGTTGTTGTTCCTGCGACGCATCGTCAGAACGACTGCGGTTCCGCCCACAAGGAGCAGTCCGGCTCCGGCAGCGAGGCCGGTCAGCTCGGCACCGGTGCGAGGCAGGTCAGAACCGCCGTCACCGTTTCCGTCATCGTCATTTCCGTCGCCGGCTCCACCGTCGTCGTTGTTGCCGCCGTCGTCGCCGCCGGATCCGCCACCGGATCCGTCTTCGTCAGCGACAGCCTCGAAGGAACCGGTCAGCGCCGACTCATCCTCGGTGTCGTTGGCGCCGGTGACCTCGACGTCGTACTTACCGAGGTAAGCCTCGGCGTTCTCGGCGCTGGTGCCGTAGATCGAGAATGCGGCAGCACCGTTCTCGTTGGCAGTCTCTTTCAGCTCGATGCCTTCGACGCCTTCGGGTCCGCTGGCAACTTCGAGGTTGACCTTCTCGCCCTCATCGAAGCCCTTGACGGTGATGGTCACGCCTTCGTCTTCCTGCACAAAGTCAGAAGCGGCGATCTCCTTGGGATCGATGCTGATCTCACGCTCGACAGGAGCGGGAGTCTCGGACTCGTCCTTCTCAACGGTCACGTCGAATTCGGTCGTCTTGGACTCCTGTCCATCGAGGATCGCAGTCGCAGTGAAGTTGTAGTCGCCTTCAGCCTTGGGGCCTTCGACGGAGAAGTTTCCGTCCTTGTCGGCCTTGACGGTCTCGGAGCCGTTCTCGGCCGCCTGGGCGCCTTCAGCTGCTTCCCACTTGACCTCGACCTCAGCACCGGCCTCGGCCTTGCCCTTGGCCTCGCCGTTGGGCTCGATGGTCTGGTCTTCGGCCTTCGGCGCAGCAGGTGCTTCAGGGGTCTCCTCGCCGGGCTTCTCGAGATTGAAGTCCGTACCGGACTCCTCGAGCGAGTGATCAAGGTCGGCAACCCAGGTGAACGAAGTGTTCGCATCGAGGTCGCCGCCGCCGGAGATGACACCCACAGCGGTGTTTCCCTGGTAGACGCCACCGCCGGAATCGCCCGGCCGCGAGAAGGGCTTGTCGATCGGAGCGGTGACACCGAAACCGTGGACCCAACGACCGCCGACATTCTGGTAGTCGTAGTCGTACTCCGAGCGGGGCAGAACTTCACCATCGGTCTTACCCGTGGTACGACCGGACTTGCTGATGGCACCTTCCTTGTGCGCGCCCACCTCGGTGATCTCAGTGGTCGACTTGGCCAGGTCGTCCGAATCAGCAGTCGTCCAGTCGGTGATGCCGTTCTTGACGTTGTAGTTCGACTCGTCGACATTGATCACGGCGAAGTCGATGTCGGACTCGCTGGGGTCGGGCCACTGGTCCTCATCGGCGCCTTCGAGCAGGTCGCCGCCGAAGTTATGGAAGCCCCACTTGCCGATGACGCCGTCGCCGGAGGCCTGGAAGCCTTCTCCGCCGTTGGCCTGGGCGATCGAGGGCTTCTCGGTCTGGTCAACCGTCGTATCGCCATCGAACTCGTTGGTCTGCTCGTTGATGATCTTCGAGCAGTGTCCGGCGGTGAGGACGACGGGCTTGCCGTCTCCGTCCCAGCCGGAGAAGCCGGTCGAGCAAGCTCCGCCGCTCTCGCCGGCCTTGACGAGGTAACCGGCTCCGCCGACGAGGTCGTTCTTCGCGTAGGGCTTCAGTTCCTTGACGCCCTCGGTGACCTTGATGTTCTGGTACTTCTTTTCGAGCTTCTTGATCTCGTCGGTCTTCTCGGCAACGCCGATGCTGAGCTCGCCGCCGTCGGTGCCGTAGGCGTTGACGCCTTCGATACTGGACAGTGCCTTCTGAACGTGGGCTTCACTCTGGAGGTCCAGCTTCTGCGGTGCGTTGTCAGCCATCGCCGGCGAGGCGACGAGCGCGCCGCTCAGCCCCAGCGCCGCGGCGGCGCTGATGGCCAGCGAACTCTGCACGAGTTTCTTCTGCATAAGGTTGATTCCCTTGATCGTTGTCGATGCTTCGATTGCCCGACCCCGTCAACAGGCTTCGCCGCGACTCGACGGTTCAAGTTTCCGGTGTCAGATTTCCAACCGCGTGAAAGATTACGGTTTGGTCACGACGTCGTGCAAGAACCATCAATGTCGCAGGTGAACACAACTTACAGAAGTCGGACTACACAAGCTGTCCTGTGTTCTTCCAGGTCGCTCGAAAGCGGTGCCGTTATGATCAGGGACATGCCGAACCACACAAAGCTTCGTCCCCTGGCCGCCGTAAGACCCGCTTCGAGGCTCGCGCTCGGACTTACCGCACTTGCTCTCACTTTGCCCCTGGCAGCGTGCGACACCGGCAACGACCCACGAAATCCCGATTCCTCCTCCCCCACTGAAATCAGCGAAACTGCGTCGCCCGGCGAAGAGGCCTCTGACCTCGATCCCACCGGCAAGTGGACCTCACCGGAGAAGGGCGACCCCTTCCTCGAATTCGCCGAAGACGGCTCGCTCGAAGGATCAGACGGATGCAATGCGATCGCCACGAGCTGGAAGATCGAAGGCGACGAGATCACCATCGCATCCTTCATGTCGACCCAGAAAGCGTGCGCCGGCGTCGACACCTGGCTGAGCAAGGCCTCAACTGCGACCATCGAAGGCGACGTCATGAAGATCATGGACAGCAACGGCAAAGTCATCGGCGGACTGGAGAAAGAAAACAAATGACACAGGAACTCATCGGCCGCTGGGTGGCTGAGTCGAACGACCGGGCCTTCCTCGAGTTCTGCGAGGACGGTTCGCTGCGCGGCAGCGACGGCGCCAACGCTCTCGTCACTTCCTGGTCTACGGAAGCTGAAGGCTTCATCATCAAGCCCTCGATGATGACGCTCAAGGCCGCTCCCGGAATGCTCACCTGGGTGCCCAAAGCCAGGAGGGTCGAACCCGACGGCGACCGCCTGCGGCTCTTCGATGCAGCGGACAACCACCTCGGCGACCTTCACCGTCAGCCGCCCGGCCCAACTCACAAGCTCGGCGGTCGTTAGATGGCCGGGGGTCTGATCGCACTTCTCGACGACGTCGCCGCGCTCGTCAAACTCTCGGCCGCCAGCCTCGACGATGTCGCCGCGGGGGCATCACGCGCCGGTGCGAAGGCCGCGGGCGTCGTCGTCGATGATGCGGCGGTGACGCCGAAGTTCGTCGAAGGAGTCGACCCGAAACGCGAGCTTCCGATCATCCAGCGCATCGCTGTGGGATCGCTGTTCAACAAGCTCGTCATCATCCTCCCGATCATTCTGCTGCTCAGCCAGTTCCTGCCGTGGCTCCTCACCCCGCTGCTCATGGTCGGCGGCACCTATCTCTGCTATGAGGGCGCCGAGAAGATCTTCGAGAAACTCGGCTGGATCGCCCACCATGAGAAGGAGACCCCGGCCGCTGAACAGTCGACCGATGGCAAGGCGGCAGAGAAGAAGGTCGTGCGGTCGGCCATCACCACCGATTTCGTCCTCAGCTGCGAGATCATGGTCATCGCCCTCAACGAGGTGGCCGCCGAGTCCCTGACCAGCCGTGCGGTCATCCTCGCCGTCGTCGGCGTTGCGATCACCGTCGGCGTCTACGGTGCCGTCGCGCTCATTGTGAAGATGGATGACATCGGTCTGCATATGGCGAAGAAGGACTCCCCCGGGCAGCAGAAGTTCGGTCGGTTCCTCGTCGGGGCGATGCCGAAGCTGCTCGCTCTGCTCTCCGTCGTGGGCACCTTCGCCATGCTGTGGGTCGGCGGCCACATCATCCTCGTCGGCACCGATGAGCTCGGGTTCCACGTCCTCTACGGCTTCGTCCACCACCTCGAAGTGCCCGTCGCCGCGATCGCGGCCATCGGCGGCTTCCTTGGCTGGTTGGTCAACACGTTCTTCTCCCTCATCCTCGGTGCACTCTGGGGAGGCGTCGTCGTCGGCGTGATCTTCGGAGTCAAAGCGCTCTTCAAAGGCAAGAGCACTTCGGGTAGGGCCTCACAAGCCCGCCGAGGCGAGGCCGCACTCGGATCAGACCCGCACGTAGTCGTCCGGACGACTCCGGCTCAGCGCTGAGCGAAGGTCTTCTTCGGTGCTCCTGCCACGATCATCGGGGCACCGGTGACCGGATCGTCGATGACTGTGCAGTCGATGCCGAAGACCTCGTGGACGAGTTCGGAGGTGATGATCGTCTCCGGAGCCCCTTGAGCGACGATCGAACCGTTCTTCATGGCGATGATCTCGTCGGCGTAGCGACAGGCTTGGTTGAGGTCGTGGAGCACGGCGACCAGCGTGTGCCCGTATTCGTGATTGAGCTGCGAGAACAGGTCGAGCAGCTCGATCTGGTAGGCGACGTCGAGGAAGGTCGTCGGTTCGTCGAGCAGCAGGAGGGAAGTCTCCTGGGCGAGCACCATGGCCACCCAGACGCGCTGGCGCTGACCGCCGGAGAGCTCATCGACGAGCCGTGAGGACAGCTCTTCGGTGTTCGTTGCGCGCAGCGCCGACAGCACAGCTGCTTCATCGGCGTCGGTCCATTGGCGCAGGAACGACTGGTGTGGGTGGCGCCCACGGGAGACGAGCTCGGCGACCGTGATCCCGTCCGGGGCGATGGATGACTGCGGGAGAAGACCCAACCGCTGGGCGATCTTCTTCGTCTTCATCTTCTCGATGTTGTTCCCATCGAGAAGCACAGTGCCCTTCGCCGGCGGCAGCAGTCGCGCGAGAGCCCGCAGCAGAGTTGATTTGCCGCACGCGTTGGGGCCGACGATGATCGAGAACTTACCGTCGGCAATGCTCACGTCGAGATCGCTGACGATCTGGCGCTGGTCATAGGCCAGGTCGAGGTTCTCGGCGATCAGCGGGAAGGCTGCGCCTGCGGGGTTGGGATTGCTCATGATGCCTTCCGAGCTTCTTGGATGAGGAGCCAGATGAGGTAGATGCCGCCGATGCTCACGGTGATCACGCCGACGGGCAGTTGGATGTCGCCGAACGCATGTTGGGCGATGAGGTCGGCGGCGACGAGGAGCAGCGCTCCGACAGCCGCCGACGTCAGCAGGCTGGTGCCCTGCGCCCGCGCGATCCGCCGCCCGATCTGCGGTGCGGCCAACGCGACGAAGGCGATCGGACCGGCCGCGGCCGTGACCACGGCGACAAGGGCGACGGCGATGACGATGAGAACGGCACGGATGGGCTCATTGCGTACGCCCAGCGCCTTCGCCGTATCGTCGCCGAGTTCCAGGGTGCCGAGATCACGGGAGAAGAGTCCGCAGGCCAGACCGAGGACGATGGTGGCCACAGCCGCCGGTGTGATCGTCGACCAGCCCATTCCATTCAGGGTTCCGGCACCCCAGGTGGCAGCGGCCATGGCGAGCTCGAGATCGGCGCGCATGATCAGCCAGGTGTTGAAGGCGTTGAGCATCGCCGTGAGTGCGATACCCACGATGATGAGCCGGAAGCCCTGCACCCCGCCTTTCCAGGTGAGCAGGTAGACGACCACGGCGGTGAGGAGTCCGCCGATGATCGCACCGGCTGCAGTGGAGACGAAGCTCGTGCCGAAGACGATGATCGTGACGATGCCTCCGGTGTAGGCCCCTGTGGAGAAGCCGATGATGTCCGGAGAGCCGAGAGGGTTGCGCGTCAGCGATTGGAACACGGCTCCGGAGACTCCGAGTCCGGCGCCCAGGACGATTCCGGCGATGATGCGCGGCGCCCGCCATTCTCCGACGACGGTGTTGACGATGCGCTTGTCTGCTGCCCCGAACAGCCCTTGGAAGACTTCGGTCGGAGTCACCGAGAACTTGCCGAGCATGAGACCGGCGAAACCGCAGGCCAGAGCGAGAAGCGTGATGATTCCGGCGGTGATGACGACCCGCAGGTCGATGCGGAATCCGAAGACGCGCAGCATGGGCCGACCGAAGTCGACCCTCTCCCCCGGCAGTGCGTTCGGATGCGCGGTGAGGGTGCGTTCGGGAACCGCGAGGTTGGTAGTCTTCACAGGCCGCTCGCCTTCTTTCGACGGACAAGGGCGATGAGCACCGGAGCACCGACGAACGCGGTGACGACTCCCACTTGGAGTTCGCCGGGCTTCATCACGACTCTGCCGATGACGTCCGAGGCCAGGAGCAGAATGGGTGCCAGGACGAGTGAGTAGCCGAGGATCCAGCGCTGGTCGGGACCGACGATCCACCGCGCGATGTGCGGAATCATCAGACCGATGAATCCGATCGGCCCGGCCGCGGCCGTGGCCGCTCCGGCCAGGAGGGTCACGGCGATGATGGAGAGCACTCGGGTACGGTTGACCGAGGTGCCGAGGCTGGCGGCCAGATCATCGCCGAGGGCCACGGCGTTGAGTGAGTGGGACAGTGCCAGAGCCAGCACGGTGCCGATGCCGATGAACGGCAGAATGGCGGTGATCGTATCGAAATCACGGCCGGCGATCGCACCGACATCCCAGGATCGGAACGCATCGAAGGCGCGTTCGTTGGTCAGCAGGATCGCTTTGGTCATTCCGGTGAGGACCGCGGCGACGGCGACTCCGGCCAGAGTCAGGCGGATCGGATCGACCGTGCGGCTGCGGCCCGCGGACCCGATGACATAGACCCCGACGGTGGCGACGAGGGCACCGGCGAAGGCGAACCAGATGTATCCGGTGATCGAGGAGATCCCGAAGAACGCGACCCCGATCGTGATCGCCAGGGACGCTCCGGCATTGACGCCGAGGATGCCAGGATCGGCCAGCGGGTTGCGCGTGAGAGCTTGGATGAGTCCGCCGGCCAAGCCCAATCCCATTCCGACGAGGATGCCGAGCACGGTCCGCGGCAGGCGCAGTTCGAGGACGACGAGCTGATCGTCGCTGCCGGTGGGTGCGAAGAAGGCTCGGAGGACCTCCGAGATCGGCATGTCCCTGGCGCCGATGGCCAAGGAGGCTGCGATCACGACGATGAGCGCGATGATCGCTGCGACCAGGCCCAGCACTCGTCTGATCCGCAGGCTCCCACCGGTCGGATGACTGGTGTCGGTATGCGGTTTCGCCTCGGCGGAGGTGGCGGAACCGGTCATCGAGCTGGTCCTTTGAGTGAGGTGGCGGTCAGGTGACTAAGGGCAGGCTAACCACACTGTAACCCACTGGACCACCTCAGCCAAGCGAGAGAGGTCTCACTCGGCTGTGATCTTGCCGATCCTCTCGGACACCTGCCGCTGGATCCGCGAGAGCATTCCGCTCATTCCGCGCAGCCTCAGCGGGCTGACGATCTCCGACATCGACAGCCGCAGAGGCAGGTCGGCTGGAACCGACAGGATCGCCTCGGCGGTGGCTCCGTCGAGCCCTTCGTGCAGGATCCCGGCGAAGCCCCGCGTGGTCGGGGCCTCAGGAGGTGCGGAGAAGTGCAGGCGCACTTCCGCCCGCTCCCCCGCCTCGGGGTCGGCCACCTCAGTGACGAGGAAGATCGGTGACTGGCATTCGGGCACCGGCTCGAGCAGTTCAGGGTGGTCCGTGTACTTCTCCGGAAGGTCGGGAAGGTCCGTCGCAAACTCCAGCAGCACCTGGAGGCGGTCGTCGGCCGGGGTTTCGGCGAAGTCCGTGACGATCTCCGCCAGCGCCTCCGGCAGGTCGTCGGTCTTGGGTGTCGTCGTCTCGCTCATCAGCGTCCGGCCACCTCTCCGGGTTCGGCTCCGGTGACGATAGGCACGCCGACGACATTGCCCCATTCGGTCCAGGAGCCGTCGTAGTTGCGCACGTTCTCGTACCCGAGGAGGTGCTTGAGGACGAACCAGGTGTGGCTGGAGCGCTCGCCGATCCGGCAGTAAGCGATGACCTCGTCGCTGGCGCCCAGCCCTGCCTGTTCGGTGTAGAGCTCCTTAAGTTCGGCGGCGGACTTGAAGGTGCCGTCTTCGTTGGCCGCCTTGCCCCAGGGCATCGACTTCGCGCCGGGGATATGACCCCCGCGCAGTGCGCCCTCCTCCGGATAGGCAGGCATGTGGGTGCGTTCGCCGGTGTATTCTTCCGGGCTGCGCACATCGATGAGCGGCACATCGCCGAGGCTGTTGCGAACCTCGGGCAGGAAGGCCCGGATGACCGAGTCGTCGCGTTCGACGACAGGGTATTCGGTGGGTTCGGGGCGCGGCTTGTCCGTGGTCATCTCGCGGCCTTCGGCCTGCCATTTCGAGCGACCGCCGTCCATGAGGCGAACATCTTCGTGGCCGAACAGAGTGAAGACCCACAGCGCGTAGGCGGCCCACCAGTTGGACTTGTCGCCGTAGACGACGATGGTGTCATCGCGGGAGATGCCCTTGGAGGACATGAGTGCGGCGAATCCTTCGCCGTCGACGTAGTCACGGGTGACCGTGTCGTTGAGTTCCGTGTGCCAATCGACCTTGACCGCTCCGGGAATATGCCCCGTCTCGTAGAGCAGCACGTCTTCGTCGCTTTCGACGATGACGAGTCCGGGATCGCCTGCATGCTCAGCCACCCAATCGGTGCTGACCAGTCGGGTTCCGTCCGCGTATTCGGCGAACTTCTCTGCGGGATCGGCCGGGATCGAAGTGCTCACGCATTCCTCCTGAGAGATTGAGTCCAATTGTGCCCGCTGTGGCAACGTCGAGCGCGTTCAGCATATTCCTTTTCAGGGGCGGCTGAGGAATGCCGTCAGTGCTGAGACGAACTCCCGCGGCTTCTCCGAATGCACCCAATGCCCCGAACCCTTGACGGTGAGAAGGGTGGTGCGGGGAAACAGACGGCGCATCTGCGGAAGGTCGTCACGGTCGACGTAGTCCGATTTCTCACCGGCGACCCAGAGGACCGGATGGTCGAAGACGGCACCGCCCATGTCCGGGAAGTCCCCGATGACGTCGAGGCTCGAATGCAGCAACGCGAGGTTGGGCTGCCAGGAATACCCCGCTGAGGTGGGGCGCAGGTTCTGCAGCAGGAATCCCCTGATCGCCGCCTCGGGGATCGGGTCCCGCAGCGCCTCATCCGCGTCGGTTCGCGATTCGATCCGGTCGAGGTCGAGGGCGGCGAGGCTGGAGAGCAGACGGTCGAAGACTCCGGTGGACCCGCCGGCATTGGGACCGATGTCGACGACGACGAGGCGGTCGATGAGTTCCGGGTGGCGCAGGGCGAGCACCATGGCGACCTTGCCGCCCAGGGAATGCCCGACCAAGTGCACGGGCTGGTCGTCGGGGTCGACCGCCTCGGCGATATGGGCCGCCACGGCATCGGCGAGCTCGACATAGTCGAAGGTCTCGGTCCATTCGGACTCACCGTGGTTGGGCAGGTCGACGAGGAGACTGGAGAATTCGGGCTCGATGTCCTTCGCGATGCGGGTGAAGTTCTTGCCTCGGCCGAACAGGCCGTGGAGGAAGACGACCAGGCGCCCGGATTCGCCGATTCGAGTGCTGTTGATGGTGGTCACGATCCCAGCCTATCGCTCAGGTGAGTTTCCGCCAGTGCGACCCAACGACTCCGGTCTCGTCGGCATCGGCTGACAGCGCGGGTAGGGTGAGGTCATGCACTTCTCCGAATATGACACCCGACTTGCCGGTTATGCGGTCATCGTCAATGACGACGACGAAATCCTCCTCAGCTGGTTCAACGGCGGAAAGGACCGACTGCACGCGATCTGGACGCTGCCCGGCGGCGGAATCGAGTTCGACGAGAGCATCGAAGCCGGCACGGTCCGGGAGATCAAGGAGGAGACCGGGTTCGACGCTGAGATCGTCCGCCCTCTGACCACGCATTCCTTCACGGAAGCACGTCGCAATCCGATCTTCCGCGATTCGACGGATCGTCCCTTCAAAGGCGTACGGGTCGTCTACGAGGCGCGGATCACCGGCGGCACATTGGGCACGCTCGAGGTCGATGGGACGACGGATCGGGCGGAATGGCTGCCGATCGATTCGCTTCAGAAAGTGCGGCACGCCCGCATCATCGACATCGGGCTGGAAGCGTGGCGCGCCGCTGTGTGAGTTCCGCGCGACTGCGCAGAAAAGCACGACCTCCCGTTACTTCACCTTGTCGGCGATGAGTCGCGGGAGCTCCTCCGCGGTGTACTTGGCCGAGAGGATCGAGTTGAGTGAGAATGCCTTGCGGATGTCGTCATTATCGCTGGTCAGGACGAGGTCGTGCCCGTCCTTGACGGCAGGAATGCGTTTGTAGGCAGCATCCTCGGTGACGTCCTTGTCCTCGATGTAGATCGGGAACGTCAGGAGCAGGTCCGCGTCGAGCTGGTCGAGGTTCTCCTCGGAGATCGGTACGGAGAAGCCGTCCGCTTTCATTTCGGCGATCGTCTCGGACTGCTTGAAGCCGAGTTGCTTCATGACCTGCACGCGACCTGATTCCTCGACGTAGGCACCCCAGCCCTCGGAGGTCTTCGCTGCCACTGTCACGGACTTGTCCTTGAACTCCGGATGAGCTTCGCGCGCAACGGCGTAGGTCTTGTCGAGGTCGTCGAGCAGCTTCTTCCCGTCGTTGTCCTTGCCGAGCGCCTGGGAGACGAGTTCGACCTGCTGGTCCATCGTCGTCAGGTAGTTGTCGCCGCCTTCTGGCACTCCGACCGTGGGAGCGATCTCGGAGAGGCGGTCGTAGCGCTCTTTCTCTCCGGAGCTGTTCGTGTCGAGGATGACATCGGGCTCGAGCGCGGCGATGGCCTCATACTCGGGTTCCATCGTCGCGATGATCTCCGGCGCCTCATCATAGAGGTCCTCGGCCCACGGACCGACTCCCTTGCCGCCGAATTCGACCCAGTCGGAGGCACCGATGGGCTGGACTCCGAGCGCCAGGGTGGTCTCGGCGTCTCCCCACCCGAGAGCCACGACCTTCTGTGGGTCGGCGGGCACCTCGACGGCACCGAATTTCGTGTCAACGGTGGGCCCGGAGGCCTCCTCGGCTGAATCTGCTCCTCCGCCGCAGCCGGCGAGGACGAGAGCTGAGGCGATCACGGGGGCGAGAATACGGCGCATGGAATCCTTCTTGGGTAGTTAGGCGAGCCTAGCTTAACTCATTTTCCGGATGTCGTGATCGTCCCCGCGCGGCCGCCTCGGCGAGGGATCGATCAAGGGATCAGGAAGCCTTGATCTCGAGCCCCTCGACATCCATCTCATCGAGGGCGACCATGCGTGAGCACCGACCGGTGACGATGCGGTGGGTGAGCCACAGAAGCAGGAACGCCGGAAGCCCGGCATAGGCGCTGCCGACCTGGAGCAGCTGCCCATTGACGATCGCCTGCACGTTCTGGCCGATGATGACGACGAGGAGCATGATCAGCGCGATGATCGGGCCGATCGGGAACAGCGGCGCCCGGTACGGCAGGTCCGCGACGGCATGGCCCTGTCGCACATAGGCCCTGCGGAACCGGAAGTGGCACCAGGCGATGCCGACCCAGACGATGAAGCCGGAGAGCCCGGAGACGTTGATCAGCCAGGTGTAGGCCCCACCGTCGCCCATGATCTCGGTGAGGAATCCGAAGAGTCCGATCATGGCGGTGGCCAGAAGTGCCATGACGGGGACTCCGCGTTCGCTGAGGCGGGCGAACAGCCTCGGCGCGGTTCCCTCTTTCGCCATGGCGTAGAGCATGCGGGTGGAGGCGTAGAGGCCGGAGTTGCCAGCGGAGAGGATGGCGGTGAGGATGACGGCATTCATCATTCCGGCGGCCACGGCGATGCCGGCGCGTTCGAAGACGAGGGTGAACGGTGAGGCCGTGATGTCCTCATTGTTCGCCGAGGCCAGCAGGGAGGGGTCGGTATAGGGCAGGAGGAAGCCGATGACGGCGATGGCGCCGATGTAGAAGAGCATGATGCGCCAGAACACGGTGCGGATGGCGCGCGGCATGTCCTTGCGCGGGTTCTCCGACTCCCCCGCGGTGACGCCGACGAGTTCGGTGCCCTGGAAGGAGAACCCGGCGATCATGAAGACGCTGATGACCGACACCCATCCGCCGACGAACGGAGCCTCTCCCGTCGTCCAGTTGCTCACCCCGGGTGCGGTTCCGCCGAGGATGCCGGCGATCATGAGCACACCGAGGACGAGGAAGGCGAGCACGGCGGTGACCTTGATGGCCGCGAACCAGAATTCGCCTTCGCCGAAGGCCTTTGCGGACAGGAAGTTCAGTCCGGCCAGCAGGATGAGGAAGACCGCCGCCCAGATCCATGACGGCACGTCGGGGAACCAGAAGGACATGATGACGCCGGCGGCGACGAGTTCGGCGGCCAGGGTGATCGCCCAGTTGAACCAGTAGTTCCAGCCCATGGCGAAGCCGAATGAGGGACTGACGTATTTGGTGCCGTAGGTGTGGAACGATCCGGCCACCGGCAGATGGGTTGACATCTCACCGAGGGACTGCATGACGAAGAGGACCATGATGCCGATCGCGGCGTAGGCCAGCAGGGCGCCGCCGGGGCCGGCCTGTGAGATCGTGCCGCCGGAGCCGAGGAAGAGTCCGGTGCCGATTGCGCCGCCGATGGCGATCATCTGCAGGTGGCGAGACTTCAGTCCCCGTCGGAGTCGGCGTTCGTCGTTCGCCGAGGCGGCTGGCATTCCCATGGTCATCCTCGTTCGTGGTTCGGCAGGTCCGCGCACGAGGACCCTGGCCATTCCTACCACAATCGGGGTCGGCCCCGGCCGCCGCAGGCGCCGGGTGGGAGGAGGGTCACATCCGCCGAGGCGGGGATTCGAGCAGCTGCAGTATCGGCTTGAGCGCCGACCGGATGCTGATGACGCGAAACGCCTGGTCGCGGACGAACGCGAAGAGCCGGGACCGGCCGAACATCAGCCGGGCCAGGGACCGCGAGTTGTCGTGAGCAGCCTCGACACGTGGCCGCTGGCGGGCTTCGAAGCGTTCGAGTGCGGCGGCTGCGCTCGTCCCAACCGCTGAGGCGGAGAGTTCGTCGGCGAGCACCCCGGCCGATTCCATCGCCATACCGGCGCCGATTCCGGCAGTCGGAAGGAACCCTGCGGCCGCATCGCCGAGCAGAACGGTGCGACCATGGCTCCACTTCAATGCCCGGGAATCCCGCAGCGGCCAGAAGAACGGCGCTTCGGCCTCCTCGACCGCGGTGAGGCAGGCGTCGATCCGCGGAGTCAGCACCGACAGCCGCCTGCGAACCTCGGCTGCGAGTCGCCGGGGGCCGAGCGGCTGCCGGGTGTCGGGACAACCGAGGAAGACTCCGACGGCTCCCTTGACCGGGTACATGCCGAGGAAGAATCCATCGCCCCAGATCTCATCGACGGCGCTCTGATCACCATCGGCCTCGGCCCAGCAGACCCATCCGCCCCAGGTCGTGTCCACTGACGACTCCGGGGAGGTCTCGCCGGAGACGGCAGCGGCAGTGCTGCCTGATTCGCTCGTGGCGGTTGCGGCAGGCCCACCGGTCAGGAGTCTGCGGGTGCGGGAGTTCATGCCGTCGGCGATGACGACGGCATCGAATGCGAGTGCTGCCTCCTGACCCAGGTTCCGCTGCCGTCGCCCACGGTGCTGTTCGGATCGGCTGTCCTGGACCAGATTCACAGTGGCACCGTCGTCGGACAGTCCGGTCACTGTGGTGCCGAAGGCGATCGGGCAGTCGTCGTCGGTGAGCACGTCGAGCAATGCGGAGCGGGAGATTCCGCGATAGTCGCCGAAGTCGGCCAGCAGATCACCGAGGTGGTCCTGTCGGAGGACTTTTCCGTTGTGCGCATGGGCGATATAGCGATCGATGCCGACGCTGGCCCCGAGGTAAGCCTCCCGGCACTCGAGTTCGTCGATGATGGGATCGACCATGGGCATGAGTGCGAGCATGTATCCGGCCCGGTTGTCACCGATCATCCGACGGGAATCCGGCGACCGGTCGATGAGGACCGGGTGCATCCCGCGGGCCCGCAGGAGCTGAGCCAGGGTGATGCCGGCGATTCCGGCTCCGACGATGAGAATACGCGGCTCTTCCGGGCTCACGTGCTTCAGCTGGTCGTCGACCATTGCCGCGATGATCATGCGTGGTCTCCTTCGTCGGGCCGTTCCAGTGTGCCGACCCAAGTGGACCGGCTGGTCCACACACGGTATCACCGAGTGGACCGCATGGTCCACAATCGTGTCGAGCATTGCTACACTGACGGCGTGTCCGAGACTGCGTTGGCGCGTATGCGCCCCGAGAAGCGCGCCGCGCTCATCGATGCCGCCGCGCGAGAATTCGCTTCGCGGACGTTCGAGGAGGCGTCGCTCAATCGCATCATCTCCACCTGCGGGATGAGCAAGAGCTCCTTCTACCATGTCGTCGACTCGAAGGACGACCTCTTCGCCCTCGTCGTCACCGATCTCGCTGCGGCTGCCCGCGGGTTCTGGACTCCGCCTGCTCCGGACAGCTTTTCGGACGGGTTCTGGGACCGTGCGCGCTCGGTCTGGGACGACATTGCGCGAACATGGCCCGGCAGCCCTGAGCTCACGCTCCTGTGGCACATCGTCTATGCGAATACGGACAGTCCGGCTGTGCGACGCCTTGCCGACCGCGTCGAAGAATGGGTGCGCGCCGTGCTCATCGCCGGACGTGAAGCCGCAACGATCGATGTCGAGTGTCCGCTCGAGCTCCAGACTCTGGCGGTGTTCTCACTGCTGCGGACGTTCGACGAATGGGCTCTGCACCTGACGGAAAGCGATAGCCCAACCGTCGGCCCTGAGGAGATCTCAGTCCATCAGTTCAGGCTGCTCACGCGTCTGCTGAGTGCCTGAGACGGGCTCACACAGAGTCGACGACCGGCAGCTCCCGGTCCGAGACCGGTGACTGAGGCAGGCCGCGGACGAGGTCGGGGCCCAGATCGGAGATGCTCCGGGCGCCCATGAGCCCCATGGCGGTGAGGATCTCCTGCTGGATGAGGGCGATCGCCCTCTCGACGCCTCGTTGGCCGCCGGCCATGAGCCCGTACAGGTACGCCCGGCCGATGAGTACGAAGTCGGCTCCGGCGCACAGCGCGGCGACGACATCGGTGCCGGACATGATGCCGGAGTCGAAGATGAGCTCCATCTCCGGTCCGACCTCCGCACGGACTTCGGCCAGGGAGGTCAGCGAATCGGGGGCCCGATCGAGCTGGCGGCCGCCGTGGTTGGAGACGACGAGTCCATCGGCTCCGACGGATCGGGCGCGCCGGGCATCCTCGGCGGTGAGGATCCCCTTGACGAACAGGCGTCCGTTCCATTGGTCGCGGATCCACCGCAGGTCATCGAGGTCGAGGGTCGGGTCGAACATCGTCTTCGTCATCTCCGCCAGGGACTGGGAGGTGTTCGACAGCGACGCGTATTTCGGCGGTTCGGTGGTGAGGAAGTTGAACCACCAGCCGGGACGATAGGAGGCGTCGAGGATCGTTCCCAGTGTCAGACGGGGCGGGATCGTCAGCCCGTTGCGGTGATCGCGCAGACGCTGACCGGTGATCGGGGTGTCGACGGTGACCAGCAGGGTCTCGTATCCGCTGGCGGCGGCCCGCTGGATCAGGTCGAGGCTGCGCTGCCGGTCCTTCCACAGGTAGAGCTGGAACCACCGGGTGGAATCCGGTGCCGCCTGCGCGACGTCTTCGACCGAGGTCGTGCCCATCGTCGACAGCGAGAACGGAATTCCGGCCTTCGCCGCCGCTCGGACTCCGGCGACCTCGCCTGCGGAGTGCATCATACGCGTGTAGCCGGTCGGGGCGATGCCGAAGGGCAGCCGGGCTCGGGCGCCGGCGATCGTCGTCGACGTATCCGGCGCATCGACGCCGTGGAGGATGCGGGGAAGGAGCTCGACGGTGCCGAGCGCCTCACGGTTCTTCGCCAGGGTCCGCTCATCCAGAGCCGCACCGTCGACATAGTCGAACGGTGCGGTCGGTGTCACGCGCTTGGCGATGCGGCGAAGGTCCCAGATGTCCGCGGCCGACTCCAATCTGGCTGCAACCCGGTCGAGTCGGGGCAGGTCGAACTGCAGCAAGGGGGCGAGTTCTCTCAGATCGGGCAGTCGGCGCTTCATTTCTCTCCTCGTTCTCGGTTGAGGTAGGCGAGCACTGCCGCGACACGTCGGCTCATGGTCTCCCCTGCCTGGAGGCCGAGTTTATCGAAGATGGAGCTGATCGCCTTTTCGACGGAGCTGACCGAGACGAAGAGCCGTTCGCCGCCTCAGTCGCAGCGGAGGCGAACGCAGCCGACGCGCCGGACGCGGCGGATGCCGATCCGACGAACTCCGAGCCCGAGATGTCATGATGGAGGGGATGTCTCAAACACATGTGTGGTACGTCAGCTACGGATCGAACATGGCTCGCGATCGGCTCGCCTGCTATCTGCAGGGCGGGCGACCGCCCGGCGCTAAGGTGACCTACCCGGGCGCCAGAGACGGCACACTTCCCCGCGCCGAAGCCGGGATCGAACTGCCCGGAACGATCTACTTCGCCGGCGAATCGACGGTGTGGGGCGGCGGCATGGCCTTCTATGATCATTCCGCCCCCGGACCGACCCCGGCCAAGGCCTACCTCATCACGGCCGAACAGTTCGCCGATGTGGCCGCCCAGGAGATGAACCGTCCGCCCGAGCCCGACAGTCCGCTCGAACGCCTCGTCTTCGACCTGCCGGCAGGCAGCTCCCATTCTCTGGGTCCGGGCGGCTACGAAACGCTGCTCGCCCTCGATGATGCCGACGACGTCCCCATGGTCACATTCACCGCCGCCCACAGTTCGACCGACATCGAACACACTCAGCCGCAGGAGCCGTATCTGGCGATGCTGCGCACGGGCACGGCCGAGGTCAGAGCCGCTTCTGGGCTTCCCCGGCCCGCAGCTGCACAAGCGTGAGGTCGAGCAGCGGAGTCGCGACTCCTAACTCCTCTGCCTTGGCCGACAGATCGCCGAGGATGTGCTCCGTTTCGCTCGGCAGCCCTGCCGTCACATCCCGGTAGAGGGATGAGGTGAAGGCCGAACCGTCCGCGGTGAGCATCTGCAGCGTCATGTCGTGGGAGGCCTCCGACACCGGGTGTCCGGCCGCGGTCGCCACGGCTTCGAGTTCGTCGATGATGGCATGCACGTGCGATCTGCCGCCGGCCGCCATGATCGCCCCGACGGGAGCGCGGAACAGGCATGTGACGACTCCCGCCGCGGCGATGAAGGTCCACTTCTCCCACAGCCCGTCGATAATTCCGTCGACGATCTGGAGCTTGAATCCGGGGACGTCGAGAGCCGCGGAGATTCGCGTGGGTACGGCCGCGGCGTGAAGGTCGCCGATGGTCATCACCGCAAGGTCGGTGAGCTGGACGACGGCTCCGTCCCTGATGGTGCCGACGATCTTGACGAACCCTCCGAGCACCTGCCCGGGGTACCTGTACTGCAGCTTCTCTATCTGGGCCATACCGTTGAGGAACGGGATGATCGTCGTCTGCTCGCCCACAGCCGGTCCGATATCGGCGATGACCGAGTCGAGGCCGCCTGCTTTGACCGCGACGATGACGAGGTCGAAGGTCTGTGGTGCGGCTGCGAGCTCCTCAGCGGTGATGACATCGACCTGATTCGTCCGATCATCACCGGGCGCAGTGAAGCGCAGTCCCTCCGTGCGGACCCTCGCGGCCCGTGCCTGCCGGAGCAGGAATGTGACATCGCGTCCGGCTTCCTGCAGATAGGTGCCGAACGCCCCACCGGTGGCCCCTGCCCCGGCGATGAGGATCGACAGGTCGGCACCTGCACCGGTTGTGTCGGATGCGCTGTCAGCTGCTGGGGTCATTCCAACTCCTCTTTGAGCTCCCGTGCGGCCGCAGCGGGGTCGTCTGCCGAGGTTATCGCACGGACGACGACGGCACGGTTCGCGCCCGCCTGCCGGATCGCGTCCAGCCTCTCCCCTGCCGCGATGCCGCCGATCGCGAACCACGGTTTGCTCGCCTCGGCGGCGGCGGCGGTCAGCAGTGCCGTCCCCACAGCGGCACGGCCGGGTTTCGTCGGGGTCTCCCAGACCGGTCCGACACAGAAATAGTCGGTCTCCGGGTCCGCCTCGGCGGCGAGCGCCTGCTCGAGGGAATGAGTGGAGCGTCCGAGGATGACGTCGGGCCCGAGCACGGCCCGGGCCTGACTGCTGGTGAGATCTCCCTGACCGACGTGGAAGACATCTGCGTCGGTCAGCAGCGCGACATCGGCGCGGTCGTTGACGGAGAAGAGTTTGCCGTGGCGTGCGGCGACATCCCTGAGGACTTCCAATGCTGCGATCTCGGCGCGGGCCTCGAGGCTCTTGTCCCTCAGCTGGATGATGTCGACTCCCCCACGGTAGGCGGCGTCGAGGAACTCGGCGAGGTCGCCTTGAGCGGTCCGGGCATCGGTGCACAGGTAGAGCGACGCTTCGGCCAAACGGGCCTGCCTCCAGGCTCTCTTCGTCTGCCGCGCTGCGGTGCGCGGTGGCATCTGTGTGGTCATGGTCATAGAGTAGAGGAGTTCGCGGGAGCCTCCCAACGAGGCTGAGAGGGCGTAAGGCCGACCGTCAGACCTGATGCGGATCATGCCGCCGGAGGGAGAAGCTGTGAGAGTCATCGTCGTCGGCGCCGGGATCATCGGCCTGTCCACGGCCTGGTATCTGCGCCGTCTCGGTGCCGAAGTCACCATCATCGATCCTGCCCCCGCCCAGGGGGCGAGCCATGCCGCCGCGGGGATGATCGCTCCCGCCGCCGAGGTGGTCTGGGGACAGACTCCCCTGTATCCGCTGATGCGGACCTCGGCTCAGATGTTTCCGGAATTCGCCGCCGAGGTGGCGAGCGCCGCCGGCACCGATCTCGGTTTCACAGATGCCGGGACCTTGGTGTGTGCGGGTGACCGGGCTGATCTGCAGGCTCTGCGGGAACTGCGCGAAGCACAATCGCGATCGGGTTTCGCCACCGAGCTCATCACCGGCAGTGCTGCCCGCCATATCGAACCGTCGCTGTCGCCTGCCGTGGCCGGGGCTGTGAACATTCCCGGTGATCACTCGATCGATCCGCGTCGTGTATCGGCGGGACTGCTGTCTGCGCTTGCGGCTGGTTCAGAGTCGCTGCTCATCCGGCAGCGAGTGGCCGAGCTGCTGGGGGATGGTGCGGCGACAACCGGCGTCACACTGGGAGACGGACGCCGGTTGGAAGCCGATCAGGTGGTCGTCTGCGCCGGCAGCGCCACCACCGAGATCGCCGGTGCCCCGCCGCTGCCGATCCGGGAAGTCTGGGGTGATGTGCTGCGCTTGCGTGCCCCCGCCGAGGCGACTCCCCTGCTGAATCGGACCATCCGCGGGTTGGTCAACGGTCGCCCCGTCTACCTGGTCCCACGCCCCGACGGTGAGATCGTGCTCGGTGCCAGTTCCCGTGAGGACGGGCTCTCCGGCACCCCTGCCGGGGCGATCCACCGGCTGCTCTCTGACGGGCAGCGATTGGTCCCGGGCATCCTCGACGCGGAGATCACCGACATCACCACCCGAGCCCGGCCCGGCTCGCCCGACGACCTGCCGATGATCGGGCGCATCGATCCCGGCTGCGTCGTGAGCACCGGCTACTTCCGCCATGGCATCCTCTTGGCCCCGTTCGGCGGCCGGCTCGGCGCCGAGCTCGCCCTGGGTGCTGCCTCCGACTGGCCTCCTGACGGGACGCTCGAGTCCGTGTCCCCACTCCGCTTCACCACAGACCACACCACCGCCTACCCGATGAGGAGCAACTCATGACCGATCGCGACCACCCACCGACCATCGTCCTCAACGGCGACAATCATGAGCTGCCGGGTGCCACCTCGGCGCTCGACCTCATCGCCGAGGTCACCGGACGGGAGCTGAATCCCGATGGGACACCGGCCGACGGCGGACGCTTAGGGCTGGCCCTGGCCGTCGACGGCGAGGTCATCCGTCGCGGTGCCTGGTCCGGGTTCGCCCTGGCCGACGGGCACACCGTCGACATCGTCACCGCAGTGCAGGGAGGCTGAGATGAGCTGGATGGTCGATGACGTGGAGATGTCGTCTCGCCTCGTGATGGGCACGGGTGGGGCGAGTTCCCTGAGCATCCTCGAAGACGCCCTCGTGGCCTCGGGAACCGAGCTGACCACGGTGGCGATGCGCCGCTTCGACGCCGAGTCCCGGGACTCGGTGTTCACCATGCTGCAGCGTCTGGGAATCCGGGTGCTGCCGAACACCGCCGGCTGCTATACGGCCCGTGATGCCGTGCTCACCGCCCGACTGGCCAGGGAGGCCCTGGAGACGAACTGGGTGAAGCTCGAGGTCATCGCCGATGAGGACACCCTGCTCCCGGACCCCGTCGAGCTCTTCACCGCCGCCGAGGAGCTCGTCCTCGACGGGTTCACGGTCTTCGCCTATACGAACGATGATCCGGCTCTGGCGAAACGTCTGGAGGATGCCGGGGTGGCCGTGGTGATGCCGGCAGGTGCTCCGATCGGCAGTGGGCTGGGCATCCTCAACCCTCACAACATCGAGACCATCGTCTCCCGCGCGCAGGTGCCCGTCATCCTCGACGCCGGTGTCGGAACCGCTTCGGACGCCGCCTTGGCGATGGAGCTCGGGTGCACCGCGGTTCTCCTGGCTTCTGCCGTCACTCGCGCTCACGACGCCCACGCCATGGCCCGGGCGATGGCTTTGGCCGTCGACGCCGGACATCTGGCGGCCGGAGCCGGGAGGATCCCCAAACGACCGTTGGCAGTGGCATCATCGCCGTTCGACGGAATGGTCGCAGCACAATGACCACCGCTGCCGCCACTCCTCCGTCGCTGCCGCCTCTCGTCGACCCCGTGGAATCTCTGTCCCGGACGGAGCTGGAACGCTACTCCAGGCACCTGAGCCTGCCGGGATTCGGACTTCAGGGACAACGGCGTCTGCGGGCCGCCTCGGTGCTGGTCATCGGCGCTGGCGGACTCGGTTCACCGGTGCTCAGCTATCTCGCGGCCGCCGGGGTCGGACAACTGACCATCATCGATGACGATGTGGTCGAGTCGTCGAACCTGCAGCGCCAGATCATCCACCGGGATGACGATGTGGGCCGACCGAAGGTCACCTCTGCCGCCGATGCCGTGCACCGGCTCGATCCGAACCTCGAGGTGCGCACGATCGAGGGACGGCTGAGCCCGGAGAATGCGCTCGGTCTCTTCGGTGAACACGATGTCGTCATCGACGGGGCGGACAACTTCGCCACCCGGTATCTGTCCAATGATGCCTCCGAACTCACCGGCACCCCGCTGGTGTGGGGCACGATCTTCCGCTTCGCCGGTCAGGTGAGCACGTTCGTTCCCGGTCACGGGCCGATGTTGCGCGACCTGTTCCCGGATATCCCGGCACCCGATTCGGTGCTCAACTGCGCCGAGGGCGGGGTCCTCGGCGTACTGTGCGGAACCGTGGGCTCGGCGATGGCGACCGAGGCGATCAAACTCATCTGCGGCATCGGTGCCCCTTTCATCGGTCGGCTGCTGCGTTATGAGGCGTTGTCCGGGGAGTACTCGACCCTGCGGTTCTCCCCCGATCCCGACCGTCCCCCGGTCACTGATCTCACCGAGGTGGCTGCCGCCTGTGCTGCGGACCTTGACGGCGGCGGCATGGCAGAGCCTGCGGCGGATGAGATCGACGTCGCCGAATTCCTGTCCGTCGAAGACGATGTGCTTGTCGTCGATGTGCGGGAGGACTGGGAACGTGAACTGGCGGTCATCCCCGGCTCGGTGCACCTGCCCCTCGGCGGCCTCCGAGACGGCGGGTGGCAGGCCCTGGAGTCGGCGCTCGGTGACTCCGGTCGAGCAGGGTCACCGGTCAATATCGTCATCCACTGCAAGTCCGGGGCCCGGTCGGCCGAAGCCGCCCAGATTCTGTCCGGTTCGGTGCCGGCCGGAGTCCGTCTGCGCTCCCTTGCCGGCGGCATCGATGCGTGGGAGGACGTCACTCGGGCCTCGGCAGAACAGAGGGACCAGCAACCGGCAGCTTCAGCGGCTCAGCGACCGCTTAGCTCAGGAGCCGGATTGGTCGGCCAGTCGTGATCGCAGTCCCCGTTCGCCGGCTCTCATCACTGCTCCGTGCATGAGTCCGGACAGCGGTCGCATCGCTCTGATGATCGTTGTGCCCGTCGTCACACACCACAGAGAATCGATTGTCGTCACGCCCGCCGAGGCGGTCAGAGTCCATCGGCCTTCGCCACGCAGATCACCATTCGCCCGGAAGCGGATGTGATGGGGCGCGTCGACCTCGTCGACTTCGATGGAGAAGCGCAGGGACCACCCGATCGGGGCGTGGACCAGAAGGCGGGCTCGGCTGCCTGGGGTCACCGGCAGATCGGCGGCGTCAACGTCAGCCTGTGCTGCTCCGACCTTTTCGGCTGCTGTCAGTCCCGGCCACCACCCCGGCCACTGGTCGACCCGTTCGAGAACAGCCCACACCGATTCGATTCCGGCGTCGACGATCCACCTGTCCTCGAAATGGAAGGGTGCGGACTCTCCGGGTCGTGGGGTCACATGATCGTGGCTCATGGTGCGACGGTAGTGTGAAAGGTGTGAGTGAGCACAACTTCGTCAGCAATCGTCGGCCATCGCCTCTGGGCGGTCGCAAACCGACCAAGAATGACCTTGCGGATTTCGCGACGGATGATCCGAACGCGATCGACGATATTCTGCCGAGCGATTCCTCAGGGCTGAAGCTGCTCATCGTCGGCATCAACCCGGGGCTGTGGACGGCTGCGGTGAATGCGCCGTTCGCGCGTCCCGGCAATCGGTTCTGGCCGTCTCTGCATCAGGCGGGCCTGACCGACCACCAGGTCGATGCCTCTCATGGGCTCGAGCCTGCGGATGAACAGCAGCTGCTTCGTCGCGGCATCGGCCTGACCAACCTCATCGGGCGAGCCACTGTCCGGGCCGACGAACTCTCTCGGCAGGAGCTGCGTGAGGGGGCGGCCCACCTCATCGGTCGTCTTTCCGATGTCCGCCCCCGTGCCGTGGCGATCGCCGGGATCACCGCGTTCAGGACTGGTTTCGCACAGCCGAAGGCTCAGCTCGGTCAGCAGGATACGACGCTGATCGAAGGGTGGCCCGATGAGGTGGCTCTGCATGTGGTGCCGCAGCCCAGCGGGCTCAACGCCCACTACCAGGTCGCCGACCTCGCCCGGATATGGCGCGAGGTGTGGGAGAGCATCGACGACTGACACGGAGACCCGTTGTCGAGGATGGGGGGCACGTTCATTCGTCTTTGGACTTCCGCCCAGCAGAATTGTGGAAAGAATAGCTGAATGCAGGTTGGCTGCCACCATGGCCTCCAGCCGCTGCCTCGGCTCGCCGGGTTCCGACATGCTCCCGGATGCCGGTGAGCAGCAGCTCCTCGACCGGGCTCAGCTGCTCGAAGTCCCCGTCGTAGACATCAACGCTGATGGTGGTGCTGCCGATTCTCAGCGGTGGCGGCTGCTCAGCCCGGCGAATGAACCGCCACGGCAGGAAGATCCGCCGCTGCTGGTCGTCGGGACCTTCGTCAGCACCCTTTGACCTCTCCTGATGCAGGCGCTTCGCCGGATGCAGACGACTCGCCCGACGCAGGCGCACCAGAACCGGGTGCGGTGTCTGCGGCTACAGGACCTGCAGCTGTGCTGTCTTCGACCGTGGCGGCCGGTGGTGTTGGTCCGCCCTCAACAGTTGGTGGGTCGGAATCGACTGCCGGGTTCGGCGGACCGGTTCCTGCGAGGATACCCGGCGGAGCAGTCGTCTCGGCGACGCTCTCGCCGCCGACCAGGCCCGGGTCGGGCTCGCTGATCGGTTTGGTGCGCGAGCGGTAGCGGTGGCCCGTGGGCGTGACCACTTCGAGCGCATCCGGCGTTGCCCTGTGCCGCCACCCCGCGAGTTCCTTCGCATAATTGCAGGCCGCGCACAGGCCGGAGGAGTTCTCCCATTCGGTGTCTCCGCCGGTGGCGAAGGAGACCGCGTGATCGGCCTGCTTGATCGGCGCGTCGCACCAGGGCGAGCGGCACACATCATCACGCATAACAATCATGCGCCGGAGCAGTCCGGCAAACTCCCTGCGGCGAGAATCCATCCGCACAAGCTGTCCGTCCTCCGGCCGCGTGTACAGGCGACGTAGGAACACCGCAGCATCGTTCTCGGCCACGAAATCCCTGGCAACCTCGGCCGGGATCGGTCCGACTCCGGGGAACCATGCCGATTCCTCCCCCGGTGCGAACAGACTGCTCGCCTGCATGATCAGGTGCACCTCCGTCGGCACGGCCTTGGCCGATTCCTGCCCGGTCAGGCGTTCGACCAGCAGGTCTGCCGCGATCTGACTCTGCGAGCGACCGTCGGCTTCACCCGTGGCGATGACAGACTGTGCCGATTTCGTCAGGTTCGCAAAAGCGGCAACCGCCTGCGGCATCGGCAGCAGCGCGGTCAGGTAGGCCATGTTCCCCGGAGCCGGACGCACACTCACCGAACGCTCTTCGATGCAGCGTTCCAAGTGGTCGACCGCGGCCTGCTGGTCGAGCTTCTGCGCAAGCGCTCGCACCTCGTTGCCGAGTCGCCTGACACCCACCTCGGAAAGGCGTTCGGCCATGCACTCATCAAGCTCATGCTTCTTCTCCCTCGGCAGCCAGTCGGACTCCTTGGCAACAATCCGCGCTTTCTCTTCCGAGATGTCTCCGCCCTTCATCGCCGCAAACGTCCTCGGCAGGTCCATGAGCAGAGTCCGGGAGAACTTCAACAGTGCGTCTCCGCGGGAGCGCGAGACCTTCCTCGCCAGGGCCACCTCGGCTCCGAGGCCACGTCCCTGCTTCTTGCTGGCGACACCGTCTTCGGCTTCGCGATTGCGGCGGAGCATGTCGAACGTCAGGGTCTCACGGGCCTGCGCGGCCGCACTCGCCGACGCGAGTTCCTCGAGTGCAGTGATGCGATCGATGGCTTCTTCCTCGGTCTTCGCCGGGGGAAGTTCGGACAGACTGACACGCCACCGACGGATCTCGGTGAGAACGTCTGGAACCTGCTCTGCTTCCATGACCAAAACACTATCGGTCGCCACTGACATGAGAATCCTGACCGACGTTCTCCCATGTCAGAAGCAACACCCCACCGGCAAAGGCGAGAGTCCTGTCACCGGCTATGTCTGAGAACTGCTGACGACTGACGTTGCGGCACGACCTCGATTGAAGTGTTCGCGGCAGCGGGCGACATAGGCGTCGAGGCCCCCGACGTGGCTGGCATCGATGGCGGTGGCGGCAGGACTCGGTGGGTCCTCATCCGAGGCCGCTTCCGATGCCTCCGCAGCACCCGATCCGCGCTGCGCGTCTTTGAGCCGTTGGTGGAAGGCGGCGTCGCGGCCGCAGATCGTGCAGACTGCGGTGAGCCTGAGCACTTCTTCGGCCTCGGCCATGAGACTCGGCAGCGGCTCGAATGGCTCTCCGTCGAACGTCACGCACAGCCCCTCGACGATGACGTCGATCCCGTCGCGAAGGAGCCCCTCGACAACTGGGATGAGCTCGGGTCCGAAGAACTGCGCCTCATCGATGGCGACGAGATCATAGTCAGCGGAGCGGGCCGCCTCGGCGAGGGAGTCCACGTCCGACAGCGGCACCGCGGGGATGTGAGCTCCGATATGTGAGGTGATCGTCGAGATCGGCGAGCGGCTGTCGAGCGAATGGGACACCACGAGGACGGCGACGCCGGCGATGGTCGCCCTCCTCACCCGGCGCATGAGCTCCTCGGACTTGCCGGAGAACATGGGCCCGGCGATGACGGTGAGGCGACCGGTGTCAGTCATCGTCGACGGTCATCGGGTCGTTGAGGTCGATGGGCTCTTCTCTATCGTCGGTAGAATCCTGCTCGTGTTCGACGATCTGTCCGGAGTCGGCGTCGATCTCGACGTCGTGGTCGGTGGCGCCGTCGAGAATCGAGACGTCGTACTGCCAGGCCCCGTCTTTCTCGTCCCAGTCGAGTTCGATGCCGTAGACGATTCCGTCTCCGACTTCCTTCTTCGCCGTCTCGATCGCGTCGTCGGCACTGACCGCTGGCGTATCCTTGCTCAGATCGGCATCGGCGGGGAGTCCTCGTCCGGACGAGTCGTGCGTCGAGTCCTGCTCGCCGTCGTCGCCGGCATTCTGATCCTTGTCGACCGTGGCCTCATCGGCGTTGCCTGACGACGAGTCGGCGGCGGGAGTGTCTTGAGTGTCATCACCGCCGTTCCCGGAGCCGCTTCCGGTACACCCGGCCAAACCGAGAGAAAGAGCCGCGAGTCCTGCCGCTGTGCTCAATGCCATGCGATTCGTCTTCATGGGGCTCACGCTAGCAGCGAACGTGTCGGGCCGCGGAGCTTCGGAGAAAAGTCTCATCTGCGCGAACGCCGGTTCTCCATCGAGCTCGGAGCACGCCGCGTCCAGGCGCCGGCGTTCGATGAGTTCGGGTCCTCAGTCAAGGCAGAACTCGTTGCCCTCGGGATCGGCCATGATGATGAAGCCCTGCTCCATCGGCGGATCGGGAGCGACACGTCTGAGCCGATGTCCTCCGAGCTCTGACAGGCGCACGCATTCGGCTTCCAGTGCCTCCATCCGTTCCTCGCCTTCGAGGCCCGGTGCCCAGAACCTTGCCGTCTTCACCGGGTCATGGCAGTCGAAAGTGACTTGGACTCTTCTGCGCATCTCAGTCTCTCCTCGCTGAGTACGGGTCGCGCGCCGACCAGCGGTGTCATCACCGACCAGTCACCGGTTTTCGGACCGTACAGGTCCCATCATCCTCCCTGTTCGTCAGAACGACCAGCACCGGATCAGACAGCCAACGGCTCGTCGAGGGAGAACAGACTCGGGATCTCGTGCCTGATCGTCTCCCCGAAGGTGGGCGCCCCGCCGAAGAGTCCTTCGACCGCATCGACGGTGCGCAGCACTCGATCACGTGAGATCGGGGGCATGAGATCGCCGTCCTTGAGATAGCGCTTGAGTGAGCCGGTCGCCGCTGCCCTCAGCCCGAGGCGACCGGCGATGGACCATGTGATGCATTCGGTTTCGAAACGCACCTGGGCCCTGACGATCCCGGGCTCCGTGCCGCTGACGCCGAGCTTCGGCCGGTCGCCACGGTGACCTGCGAAGACGAGGGCCAACTCCTCGATCAGGTGCACGAGCATAACTGTGGGGCTGCGGGTCGTCGGCAGCGTCTCGGGCAGCAGATCCTTTCCCCGCAGGGCGGCGATGACAATGTTGAGGCCGTCCCACGTCGGGGCGCGGTTCGCGGTGTCGGAGCCGGCCGCCTCGGCGGACGCCGTCGATCCCGCAGCGAGAGGGACTGACGGTTCCGCAGCGGAAGGGACTGACGCTTCCGGACAGGATCGGGAGACTACCGCCGCATCGAGTGCTGTGAGCTGGGGAGACCGGCGGACAGCACAGAGCAGCTCGTCCCACGACAGGAGTGAGCTGCGCTCGCGTGGCTCGCTGTAGAGGGCGTCGAATGAGTGCGGGTTTACGTCCATACGCTCAATCTAGGACTCGACACTGACGTGAGATTCGGCGAACCTCGGACCTGCACGACATGCCGGTCGGCCAGTAGGCTCGCACTGCATGGAAAGTGGCAGGGCTCCGCCGAGATCCCAGGAATAAGGGACTGAGGAACTGAGCAGGGCGGAGTGCCGGCGACGGAAGAGGAGAGTCACATGGCTGAGAACAACGGCGACATTCACCTGCATATCGGGCCCGAAGAGCTTGTCATCCGCCAGCGCTACCAGGTCATCAGCATCGCCAATGATGTGCTCATCGGCGTGTGGTTCCTCATCGGCAGCTTCATGTTCTTCTCCGACGCTCTGATGACCACCGGCACCTGGCTGTTCGTCATCGGCAGCATCGAGATGCTCATCCGCCCGGTCATCCGACTCGTCCGGCACCTGCATCTGCAGAGGTTCCGCGGATCCAGCGGCGTCACCGCTGACTCGGGATACGACTTCTGAGCAGGGACGACCAGTCGATCCTGACGAGGACGTGGGCGGCCAACGCCACCGCGCCCATCGTCGGTGCACCGCGGGCCCAGTCGCCGGCGGTCAGCGGTCTGCCGAGTGCGGCGAGTTCCCGCCGGGCATAAGCGGCGCCCGGCCACATGATCGGCAGAACCGTGATCACTCCTGCGGTGTATCGTCGAGCTGCAACTGCCGAGAGCAGGTGGGTGAACACGTGAGCTTCGAGGCCTGCGACCGACGCCCGATAGAAGCGTGAGGCTCCCCCTGTCCGAACCCCTCGGATACTGGCAGCGGCGAGCCCGGCCCCGACCACGACGATCGCGGCCACGCTCTGCTTCGTCGACATCCGCACAGCGTCGATTCCAGTGAGATCGGCGATGTAGTCGGCCGTCGCGGGGAAAGTCAGTGCCTCCTCCGCGTCGTGGAGAGCCCAAGCGGCGAACAGCATGATCGGTCCGCGCATTGCGTTCCCTTCAGACGACAGAACTCACAGACTCATTGCACCACACAATCGCTTCGGAGGTCCGTTGTCGCAGGGGCCGTGCCGCTTCAGGACAGGTTCACTCGTCCATCAGCGAGGTGAAATCGACGGTGAGAGGATTCCTGGGCCCACCGGTGGTCATGGGTTGTTGCGAGCACGGCGCCGCCTCGGGCCAGGAAGCCATCGATGATCACGCTCAACCGGTCCATTCCCGTCCGGTCGCGACCGATCGTGGGTTCGTCGAGAAGCAGGACTTCTGCGCCTGTGACAAGGGCCGAGGCGATGACGAGGTCGTTGCGCCGCGGCGTGTCGAGGTCAAATGGATGCTCCTCACACACGGCAGCCAGATCGGCCTCGTCCAACGCCGTGTCGACGATGCTGCGACGCTGTTCGATCATCTCCGGCCGATCGCGCCGCCGGTGGCGCGGCAGCGGAGCCGCACGCATGAGTTCGGATCGCACGGTCGCTGCCGAGAGCTGAACGCCGGGATCCTGTCCGACCCATCCCAGATGAGCGCTGCGGACGTGGGCGGGCAGGTCCAGCAGATTCGTCCTTTCGCCGAGGCGGCTCGCCGTGACCGTGCCCGCGCAGTCAGCCGACCGATCGAGGAGTCCGATGAGCCCGCGCAGCAGAGTCGACTTCCCCGCTCCGTTGGTGCCGGTGAGGGTGATCAGCTCACCGGGGTGAAGGTCGAAGTCGACGCCCTTGAGCACAACTGTGCCTGCGCGGTCCACGCCGAAGTCCCTCACCTTAAGCATGGGTTCCGTTCTCACGGGTGTGGTCGGAATGACCGGTCCGGGCGGGTCAACGGGACGGGTGTCCCAGACTCCCTGCCGCAGTGCGGAACGGCCCAGCTCGTCACCTGTACCTGCGTCAGCGTCAGCGTCGGTGTCGGTGTCGGTGTCGACCCCGGAATCCCCGGGCACGACGCGCGTCGGCCTCAGCCTGCCCGCGTCGAGGAAGCGCAGTTCGTGGCAGACGAGAGCGAGCTCGTCGATCTGGTGTCCGGTGATGAGCACCGACCGCCCACGATCACAGGTCTGCCGCAGGGCCGCCGCCAGACATCGACGCATATCGGGGTCGAGTGACTGCGAGGGCTGGTCCAGAATGAGCAGATCAGGGTCGAGTGCGGTGATCCTCGACAACGCCACCATTTGGCGCTGACCGCCGGAGAGCGTATCGAGACGGCGAGCCCACAGGTCGTCGATCCCCAACCGTGCCAGCGCCGCCCGCGCCCGCTGCGCTGACTCGACTCCCTCAATGCCGCGCAGTCTGCACGCCAACTGGACCTCATCCTCGACGTGGCTGGTCATTCCGCTCAGCTGGGCTTCCGGATCATCGCCGAGGAGGCCGACCGTCCCAGCGGCATCGACGTGCCCCGTCGATGTTCCTCTGGTCCCGAGCAGACCGGCCAACGCCCGAGCCAGGGTCGATGTGCCCGATCCGACGGGAGCGAGAACGGCGGTCATCGATCCTGCCGGCAGCGACAGATCGACATCGGCCACAGCCTGGGTGTCTTCACCGGCGTAGGTGAATCCGAAACCTGTCGTCGCCGTCACCTCAGCGGACACCGATCAGTTGAGAGGAGTTCGGCAGCGGCAGCACACCGGCCACCGAGGCGGCGACAAGACCGACCGCGAGGACAGCGATGGTGAGACGCAGCAGTCCCTGTCCGCGACCGGCGTGGTGGTCGTGCAGTTCGACACGGCGACTGTTCGCTCCAAGGCCGCTCTGTTCGAGCACCTCGTGGCGCTGTTCGACCTCGATGAGCACCGAGGTGAACAGGCCCGTGACGATGCCCGGCAGCAGCCACATCCGCACGCGCCAGCGCTGCGTCGCCCAGCCTCGGGCCTTGCGGGCTTCGATGACGTGGCGGGTTCGGGCGCCGATGAGAGGGATGAGTCCGATTGCGGAGGCGCACACATAGGCGATGCTGTCGGGCAGTCGGAGCATGCGCAGACCATCGAAGAGTCGAGCCGAATCGGTGCCGAGGCCGAAGAGGGCACACAGGCCGATGAGTGCGGTCACGCGCAGCCAGATCTGGATTGCGATGCTCAGTCCTTCGACGCTGAGATGCGCCGGTGCTGCCTGCCAGAGGACATGCACCTCGGCGCCCGGGTAGAAGAATCCCTGCACGATGACGAGCACGAGCAGCGTCGGCAGGCACAGCACGGCGACACCGATGGCCCACGACCGCAGACGCAGCGCCGGTGAGACGACGGCTGTGAGCACGGTGGCGACGATGACGGCCATGGGCACCACGGGTGAGGGCACCCCGAAGACGAGCAGGAGGCTGCTGAAGAGGATGACGATCTCGGTCGCCGGATGCAGCCGGCGACCGAGGTCAGTGCGACCGTCGTCTGGAGATACGGCGGCGCCTCCTGTGCCGCGGGTCTCAGGACCGGAGCCGATCATTCCGCCGCGGGCGCCGACTCGACTGTCGCTCCGGCAGGCGTTGTGCTGTTAGTCGACGCTGTCTTCGGGCGGCTGTGCCGGGCGAAGGGGTAGCGACCGATGATGCGTTTGGGCAGCGACCGGATGACGACATAGGCGAGGGTGAAGATGAGCGCCTTATCGACGATGTCGGAGACCATGCTCTGAGTGAAGGTGGCGTTGAACATCTCGAGGCCCGCGGCTTGAAAGATGGCCACGACTCCCCCGGTTCCGGCTCCGAGTCCGCCGCCGAAGACGTAGGCGGCTACGGGTGCTCCGATGGCACCGGCGGGAACACCGGCGACGGCGCCGACGATGACCGCCGTCCAGGGTGTGCGGAAGACCCCGAGTCGTGCTGCCCAGCCGGCGGCAGCTCCGATGAAGGCGGCCCCGGAGCTGAAGGCGATGACGCTGGGGCTCAGGGTCACGCCCCAGATGAGGTTCGAGATGATTCCCGTGAAGGCACCTGCGGCGGGCCCTGCCAGGACGCCGATGAGCACCGTTCCGATGGAGTCGAGGTAGAGGGGTACGGGGGTGTAGTTGCCGATGACCTGCCCGATGACGATGTTGAGGGCGATGGCGACCGGGATGAGGGCGAGAACGCTTCGGGGAATCAGCGGGAGAGTGCCGGCGGCGAGCAGAATGCCTCCGACCAGATAGCCGAGCATGACCCACAGAGTGGTATGGCCGAGGTCGACACCGAGGTTGGCCGGTTGGGTCAGCAGCACGTTGACGTAGGTGCCGATGACGATGAGGGTGCCGAGCAGAGTGAGGGCGAGAGGTAGGGTGCGGTTGCGGTTTTGTCCGGGACCGACCGTGGTGGTCGGCCCCTGCCCAGACTGTCTGGAGTGTGCGGTCATGCTGGTGGTCCTTTCATCAGGGTGGTGCTGAGGTGGTCGAGGAAGGCAGGAGCGTCGATGGTGCGGATGATCTCTGCATTCACGGGGCGGCTCCACCGTCCCAGCCAATCGGCGACGGTTTCGCCTCGTGTGAGTGTACCCGTGAGTTCGATATCGACCGGTGCCCACAGTGTCGACGCCCACGGCAGCTCCCCCGCAGATCCCCACACGGGCACCGATGCGGCCGCCTCAGAGGCATTGGTGTTCGGGCCTTTGGGCGCTGTCCCGAGCGACGCAACGGTGTTCTGGCGTGCCCAGGACAGGGCGCAGGCGAGGACGAAGGGGTCGTGGATGTGGGCGAGATATCCGAGTCCGTCGGATTCGTGGAACTCGAAGTAGAAGCGCAGAGCTTCGGAGAGCTGTTCGAGGACCGACTGCCAGCGGTCGTCGGCACCGTTGGCAGAGGCTCCGTCGAGGATCGTGGTGAGGCGCTCAGGTGTCATCTCAACGGCTTCGGTCGCTTCGATGGGGGCGATGACCGGCAGGTGTCCGAGGTGACCGTTCGCATGCGCTGTGCCGAATGCCTCGAACACTCGGGCCGTGGACTCGGGATCGAAGGTGACGTTCCATTCCGTCGTCGGGTGAGTGTTGCCGCGGTAGTTGAATGCTCCGCCCATGATGAAGAGGCGCTTGAACAGACGCGGCAGATCCGGGTCGATCTCGAGGGCCAAGGCGAGATTCGTGGCCGGACCGATGACGACGCCGAGGAGCTGTCCGGGATGGGCGTGGGCAGCATCGACCCACGCTTGAGCAGCCGATACCGAACTCACCGGGGCGCTCGGGTCCGGCAGCCGCGCATATCCGCGCCCGGTCTCGCCATGGGTGAGGTCGGCGTATTCCAGGACTTCGCCCGTTGCCGTCTCCGTTGCCTGCGGATCAAGCTGAAGGGCCTGCCGTGCCAGCGGAAGACTGTGGCCGGCGTGCACGGGAATGTCGCCGCGCCCGGCAAGCGTCAGCCAACCGCGGGTATTCTCGACGACTTGGGCGGTGGCGACGTTGCCTCCAGAGGCCGCGATACCGACGACGTCGACATCGTCGTGGCAGCACAGGTAAGCCAGCGCAATAGCATCGTCGATTCCGGGGTCGCAGTCGAGGAAGAGCGGCAGAGTGGAAGACATGGTCCCATTCTGCCGGACACGTGCACTCACCATCGTCGGATGCGCGCCCAGTTTCCGCAGGCTTGCGTGGACCCCCTTCTCACCAACCGACAGCAGAGGTAGATCTTGGTCGCGGGAGGTTCGTCGATTCCGAACCTCTCTCTCATATCGATGGCTTCCTCGCTGCCGAAGGGAGTGCCGATGAGCTCGCCGAACGGCATACTGGTGATCCACGGTTTGGCGGCGAAGGTGAAGGCGTTGAGGAACATCTCACAGTCGCAGCAACAGGCACCCATGCTGCTCAGCCGCGCGAGCAGCGCCGTGGCACGTGGAGCCGTACGGTCGCGGAAGCCTTCTGCGAACCGGTGAGTGCCGTTGCAGCCGAATTCCCCAAGCTGGCGGAACACATAGCAGGCCAGGCATTCGCCGGGGCGCGGTGCGAAGACGCGGGCGGTTTCCTCATCGATGATCGTTCTGACGTCGTTGTCAATGGTGTTCTTGTCCATGACCACACAGTTGCAGACGGCACTGACATAAAATGAAGTCGATTCGTGTCAATCACCGATTTTTGTCCTATTTTTGCTGGTCACGGCTGTGGAAAGATTTTCAGCTTAGAATCGTGTCCATGAGCATTCTCGTCATCGGCGAAGCCCTCATCGACATCGTCAGTTCGCCCGGTGCTCCCGACCGCTATGCACCGGGTGGAGCGCCGGCCAATGTCGCTCTCGGTTTGGGCCGCCTCGGCGACGAGGTCCAGTTCCTCACCGATGTCGGTGATGACTTCCACGGCGGATTCCTTCTCGCTCACCTGCGGGAGTCCCAGGTTGACGTGCTCGCCACCCCTCGAGGCGGCACCTCCACAGCGCTGGCCCGCCTGGCCGATGACGGTTCGGCCGAGTACGAGTTCCGGCTGCGGTGGGATCCCGATTCGTCGCTGCTCGGAAGCAGCGCCCATTCGGCCCTGCATTTCGCGTCGATCGCAGCTTTCCTCGGGCCGGGCTCCGCCGTGATCGACCGACTCCTCGACGCTGTCCCGGAACAGTCAGACCCGCAGACGGCAGGCCTGCAGAGAGCAGGGACGCTCATCTCCTTCGACCCGAACATCCGGCCGTCGATCGTCGGTCCCCACGAGGATGTGCTGCCACGATTCGAGGAGTTGGCGCGTCGGGTCGACATCCTCAAACTCAGCGATGTCGATGCTGAGTGGCTCTATCCCGATCTCGCTGAAGACGCTCAGGTCGATCGTCTGCTCGATCTTGGTCCGGGTCTGGTGGCGATGACTCGCGGCGGTGACGGAGCGATCTTGGCGACCGCCTCGGCGCGGGTGACGGTGGATTCGGCTCGGGTCGACGTGGCGGATACGATCGGAGCCGGGGACACGTTCATCGTCTCCCTCATCCACGATCTGCATGCCTCGACATCACCGGTGGCCTCCCTCGGTGCGGCAGAGCTCATGGCCCTGGGAGATCGCGCATCTGCGCTGGCCGGGATCACCGTCGGCCGCAGCGGTGCAGATCTTCCGTGGGCCGCGGATCTCACGAACTGAGGAACTCGCCGAGCTGTCGCAGGCAGATGTCGTGGCCGTTGCGGTGCCCGTCGATCATCCCCTCACCGACGAAGGACACGACTTGATCGACGAGCTCGACCCGGGTGCCTGTCGGGATGGCGGTGAAGGTCCAGGTGATGATGGCCGTCGAGAGGATCTCATCGTCTCTCGTGAGGGTCTCTGTGGTCACGATGTGACGCTCCAGCGCAAGTGAGCAGTACAGACCGGTGGAAACGAACTCCAGCACTCCTGGTGATCCGCAACGGGCGCGGATCGCTCCGCCCGGACGGAACTCGTCGATATCGCAGACCATCTCCTCGCCTTCGGGGGCTCCCCACTGCACGCGCTGCCCGGTATCGGCGAAGGCGTTCCACATCGCCGAGATCGGGTGCTCGAAATCAGCGCCGAGGCGGATCGTCGCGGTCACCGGCGCATTCTGGTCGGACTCTGTTTCACTCACCGAAGAACACCTCCCCGTGTCCGCTTGAGGCAGCGATCTCCGTCTCATACGCCGCCTGCAGACTCTGCGAGGCGCGCGGAGCCTCCGGATCGGGACGCGGCACGCCGAGGTGGGTCTCCCGGAGTTCATCCATGAGGCCATCCACGAGCTGTGGATCGTCAGCCATGAGGCGGGACCGGATCGTCAATTCCGGGGAGGTCTCCCGGTGGGTCATCCCCCACGTTCCGAGGGCTACCACGACCGGCAGGGTCTGGATACCCGCCTCGGTGAGGGAGTATTGGGCTCGCTGCCCGCGCGTGGCTTCCGCCTTTGTCAGCAGCCCTTCGTCGACGAGCTTCTTCAGCCGGCTGGCGAGCATATTCGACGCGATGCCCTCGTCATTGCGGGTGAGCAGCTCACGGAAGTGGCGGCGATCGCCGAAGATGATGTCGCGCAGGACGATGAGCGACCAGTTGTCCCCGAGCACCTCGACCGCGGCATTGATGGCACATCCCGAGCGCGGCGGTGCTGACATCATTCCACCTCCAGTGATTGCATTCTGAAACTACTTAATCTTACACTAATCCACTTCCCCGGAACCGACGCCATCCGTCGGGCTGACGACATCCGCCGAACCATCACATTGGAGTGCGCATGGCCAAAGCGTGTGTCAACAACCTCTTCGTCTCCCTCGACGGATTCGCTGCCGGCGAGTTCGCCACCTTCGATCAGCCGATCGGCGAAGCCCAAGCACTGTTCTCCTCCTTCAACGGCCGCGGCATCGAGGGAGTGGACAAGGTCGTCGCACCGGTGACCGCAGACCGCGCTCTGTTCGCCATGTGGGGGCAGGGCATCGGAGCCGAGATCATGGGCCGGAAGAAGTTCGGTCCGCAGACGGGGCCATGGCCTGACGACGGCTGGCGTGGCTGGTGGGGTGAGGAGCCGCCGTTCAAGACGCCGTGCTTCGTTCTCACTCATCATCCGCGAGAGCAGATGGAGTTCGACAACGGCACGAGCTTTCATTTCGTCAATGCCTCGCCCACCGAGGCTCTCGCCGAGGCTGATCTGCCCGAGGACTCAGGGGTCCGGTCCCTGCCGGTGCGACAATGCCGATGGCCCGCCGTTGCCTATCGGAACGGCGGGCCATCGGGTCAGTGGGCCGCTCGGACCCGGGTGACGGCTCGGAGCGGTCGGACTCAGGTCAGCGGATCGCCTCGGCGATGGGGGTCTGCCTGTCATAGAAGTTCACGGTCTCGCGCACCGCAGCGGACTCAGCGAGGACGTGGGTGATGACGTCGGCGACGAGGTCGCGTGAGGTCACCCGCACATCGTCGGCCGGCGTCTGCCCATCGACGTCACCGGCCGCATCGGCGATGAGAACCTTGCCGCTGGAGGGCTCGAGGGTCAGACCGCCGGGCCCGAGGATCGTGAAGTCCAACGAGCTGGCTCGCAGGTGCTCATCGGCACCGCTCTTGGCCTGCACGTAGGGGTAGAAGGAGCTCTCCGGGTCGACGCGATCGCGGTCGACGCTCGCACTGGCATAGGAGACCATGACGAAGCGCTTGACGCCGGCCTGTTCGGCGGCGTCGATGGATCGCTTGGCCGCCTCGAGGTCGACGGCCTTCGTCCGCTCCGGGCTGCCGCCGCCGGCTCCGGCGGAGAACACGACAGCCTGGGCTCCTGCGAACAGGTCGGCGAGCGCCTGGGTGTCGGCGGTTTCGATGTCGAGGACGACCGGGTTGGCCCCAGCGGCTTCGACATCGGATGACTGGTCAGGGTTGCGGATCACCGAGTCGACGGCGAAGCCTGCAGCCTTGAGCTTGGGCGCGGCCAGAAGTGCGATCTTTCCATGGCCGCCGAGAATGACGACACGAGCTGAATCAGACATATCTACCTCCGTTGTCGGTGATGATTGGTGCTCGGTACAGCGTTACCTCGGCGGTGAATATTCCCTGCACGCGGCGAGGCGGCCAAGGCACTGGGGGTCAGCGACCGAAGAGACGTGAGAAGAGCCCTCTCTTCGCCGGTGCAGAGACGGCGGGTCCTCCCACTCGTGGTACCGCCTCAGCGGCACCGCTCCCGGAGGCGCGCGCGAAGGCTTGTCCGGTGAGTGTGATGATGTCGGTGTCGGCGGCCAATGGAAGCGATCGTGTTCGAAAAGACGGTCCGCCGTGGCCGGAAACTCGCTGCGTATATCCTCACCGAGGAGGCGACCCATCGACGGCCCGGGCACGGGCACAATCCGCGGCTGCCCGTCAAGAATGGTCGTGTGCTCAGTCCTCGTCGGCTCTTCTCGGTGTTGAAAGCCGCACACGCCCATTTCGCACGACACGTTCATGGGCTCCGATAGACCAGCACGTGCGTGCGTTGCCTTACTGTTGAGATCATGATCCGACGCCTCCTCGCCCGCGCCTTCTGGACCTCCAGCAAGTGGAAGCTCGTCACCGAGCCGGCCCCGAGCCGTCCGACTGTCCTCATCGGAGCTCCGCACACCTCGAACTGGGACTTCATCGTCATGCTCGCGATCGCGTGGCGCATGCGCGTCGACGTCCATTGGCTGGGCAAGCATTCCCTGTTCGCCGGCTGGCGGGGGCCGATCATGCGGGGACTCGGAGGGATTCCCGTCGATCGGTCGGATCCGAGCAAGATCGTCACCGAGGTGGTCGACCGGATGCGTGACGGTGAGGTCTTCGCGCTCGTCGTCACCCCGGACGGCACCCGCGGCGGACACACTCATTGGAAATCCGGGTTCCATCGCATCGCGATGGCTACTGGTATGCCCGTAACGCTGGGCTACCTGGATACCGCGACCCGTTCGACGGGGCTGGGCCCGACCTTGGAAATGACCGGCGACATCCCCGCGGACATGGATCGGATCCGCGAATTCTACGCCGACAAGCGTGGAATCCGCCCGCACCTGCAGATCACGCCGAGGCTGCGCGAAGAAGACTCCGCTGGTGACGATCGCGAAGGCGAAGCGGAGCCGAACTGAGATGGACGGTGATCTGCGCGTCCCCGCTGGACCCGGAATCCCAGCCGGGCTGGTCATCCCCGCATCCGACCTGTCCGAACAGTTCTCCCGGTCATCCGGCCCGGGTGGCCAGCACGTCAATACCTCCGATTCACGGGTGCAGCTGAGCCTCGACCTGGCCTCTATAAGTTTCCTCACCGAGGTTCAACGCGAGCGAGTGCTCAGTCGATTGGCACCACGTCTGTCGGGAACCGTGGTCACTGTGACTTCGGAAAAGCAGCGGTCGCAGCTGAAGAATCGTCAAGACGCACGCATGCGGCTGGCGCAGCTGCTGCGGGAGGCGTTGGCTCCTCCGGTGCAGAGGCGAGCAACGAAGCCGTCCCGCAATTCCCGTCGTCGCCGAGTCCGGACCGAAAAGCGGCGCTCGGAGATCAAACGAAACCGTCGCAGGCCCCGTCTCGATTGAGCCCGGTGGTGACAGCGGTTGCCGTGAAGAGCAGAATGGGCGACATGAACAGCATCGACATTCTCACCGACCTGTCCCAGCGTCCCCTCCAGGCGGCTCAAGCCCTGCCTGATCTCTCCCCCGAACAGCTCAACAGCCATCTGGGCGGTCATCCGAATTCCGTCGCCTGGCTGCTGTGGCACAGCGGCCGCGAGATCGATGTGCAGCTTTCGGACCTCACCGGCCGTCCTCAGCGGTGGGAGGACTTCCGGGATCGATTCGGACTCGGGGATGCCGGCGACGGCTTCGGTCTCGGCCACACCCCGGAACAGGCAGCCGAGATCCGCGTGGACGATCAGCAGCTCCTCGTCGACTATCTTCACGACACATTGAACGCGTTCACTGACTACGTGGGGACGCTGTCCGAGGGAGATTTCGATGAGATCGTCGACGAGAACTGGACCCCTGCAGTCACTCGCGGCGTTCGCATGGTCTCGATCATCGATGATGCGATCCAACATGTCGCGCAGGCGGCGTTCATCGCGGGTGCGACTGCTTGAAGCGGTTCAGGGTCGACAGAAGTCTCTGACCTCGCCGAGGATGCTCATCCCAGCCTCACGGTAGGCGGCGACGGCGGCGGTGTTCGATGACGCCGGGGCGCCCGGGGCCCGCCGACCATACGGTTGTGGCACCGGTTGGAGCGCCGTCGGCGGTAAAACCGACGATGCATCCGGCCAGCTTGTAAGCGTGACCGTCGGCCATGGAACGCCAACGGTCCGCGGTCAATGAGGACCCCGGAAAAGCCGAGGATTCGACCGCGATACGGTACCCCTCCCCGACAGGGCGGCCGAGATCAACAACAGACGTGTGGCTAACGAAGCTGCTCGGACAAGTAGGCTTCTGCGATGCTCAGGTGCCCCTGGCTGCCGATTGAGTTCTTCGCCTTCTGCGTGTATGCATGATTGGCGAGGGGAACTTTCACGGTCCTGACGTCGACTCCGCGGCTTCGGGCCGATTCGGCCCATTCGAGCTGGTCTGTTGGGGTGATGACGTCATCGCGCATCGCAGTCATCATGAGCACCGGCGGTGCGGGTGCTTTCAGATGCGTGCCGGAATCGGCCACTGAGTAGCGTTCCGGGTACTCCTCTGGAGTGCCACCCGTATAGCTTGTGGCAAACAGACGTGTGCCGGATCCCGCACCGGGCCCGATGGATGCGTTCTCATAGAGGCCCGTCACGTCGAACGCGGGGTAGTCGGCAATGACCGCTTCCGGAACCGGAACCGTCCCACCGCAGGACGATTCGGCCTCGCCTTGAGCTGCGGCACCGGCGGTATTGGCGACCAAGTTGCTGCCCGAACTCTCGCCCCAGAATGCAAGACGATCAGTATCTGCACCGATCGTGTCTGCGTGGGTCTGAATCCAGCTTGCCGCGCAGGCGACCTGAGACGGTGCGCTCTGCCAGGTTGCGTTATCCAGGGTGGCGAGTTCGTATTCGACCGATACGACCAGGTAGCCGTGATCAGCGAGTTCACGGAGTTCTGAACTCGCTGCGTTCGGTTCGCCTGCGATCCAACCGCCTCCGTGGACGTACATGATCGTCGGGGCTGAACCCTTCGCTCTCTCAGGTTCGTAGATCGATACGGAGAGTTCATCGCCTGAGCTGGATTTGTCGTACACTTCCTTGCGATCAGGCGATGCCGAGTCGATCGCCGAGAGCCCGAACGTCGCAGTGAACAAGTTCACCGAACCACCGGCCGAGGTGATGGCAACGAGGAGCACAATGACAACCGCCAGATTCGCGATCGTGCCCACCACTCCGAATCCTGTCATTGCAGCTCCGGTCCATCGACGGCCTCGGCGCAGCCAAACGATTCCGAACCCGAGCACAATCGCTCCGATCACAGTCACTATCGGCGCAAGCGTCGGCGCAAACCGAGCCGCAGCGGAACTGACTGGGCCAAGCCCGGGAATGAGCGATGCCAGGCCGATGACCGTAGCGATCGCACCGAGCACGAGCGCGAGGATGAGGACCGTTGCCCGAACTGTCTTGGCGACGCGCAGTTGCGCCGAAGAGCGTGACGAACTCTTGCAGGCTGTCATCTTCGGTCCTCGCCTTCCGATCTTTCGGGTTGAGATTCCCTCTGCAGCAGAGCTCATGGTGGCGGTCACCTGCAGAGGTCAGGGGTCACTCTATCGCAGGCAGATTCTCGCGGCCTTGATGAGTCGGCCTGATGCCACGGCCATCAACTTGACGATCTCAGACAAGGATCTCACCGGACCTCACGTTGACGAAGGGTCGTGAACGAATCGTTCGAAACGAACGGCGACGGTTCAGGTCGGCGGCCGGCGAGGGCGCATCTCATCGAGAACCCGGTTTGCCAGGAGTCCTGCCGAAGTCGCGCGCTGCAAGAGTGCCGCTGTGGTGGCTCGGTCTGCAGCCTGCATCCGGTCAGCGGGATCGACGACGGCAGAGACGGTCTGCATGAGTCCGAACAGACGAACTGACGGCCTTCGCGGATCGAGGGAACCGCCTCGGCGCTATCCGCGGTCAGGGCTGATCGAGCAGCGCAATGCCGAAACCGCCGACGACGGCCCGAACTTCGTCAAGGTAGCGTTGCGCCTGTTCGGTCAGAGGGATCCCCGAATGATCGATCCAGCCGATCTCGATGCGTTCCTCTACCTCGAGTGGAATCGCGACGATGGCCGGATCGAGATCGTCGCTGATGATGCCCGTCGAGATGGTGTAGCCGTCGA